>JAGBWO010000091.1 GCA_017629765.1 Opitutales bacterium
TATATTTGATTATGAGGGTGATATAGTAGGCGATTTGCCTAACGGTTATGGCACAGTATCTATCAAAGAATTTGTGGTATATACTGGTGAGTTCAAAGATGGTATGTTTCATGGTAGAGGAGAGTATAATTTTCCAGATGGCTCTAAGATGTTGGGTGAATTCATGATGGGAGAGCTTTGTGGAGAGGGAGAAGTTCACTATAGCAATGGTGATGTGTACTCAGGATACCTTATGAAAAATAAACCTCATGGCAAAAGTTTGCAGACGCAAAATTTTTTTGTAAAGTTCAAAATAAAAAAACTTTGTTCATTTTTTTTTAAAAACTTGTTGACAAAAAAAAAATCGCTCGGCAATATTCTAAACTTTCTTTTTGTAAAAGAATTAGAAACATAACACAAACATTAACTCCTAACGCAGGTCCAAACGGCGACGGGGGGCTTTTAAATGAATTGCGAAATTCCTTTAAAACAAAGGCTTTCAGAGCCTTTAAAAACAAAAAGCCCGAAGTTTCCACCTGCCTCTTAGAATAAAATGAGCATAGTACTTATTGGTAAGAAACTGGGTATGACTCAGGTGTTCAACGCAGACAACACGCTGGTTGCGGTTACTGTCGTTGAAGCGGGTCCATGCCCCGTAACTCAGGTTAAAACAGCTCAAAGCGACGGCTATGAAGCCGTTCAAATCGGTTTTGGCGCGCAAAAAGAATCGCGCATGACAAAATCCGAACTTGGGCATTTGAAAAAGGCGGGCGTTGAGCCCCTTACGGAATTGGTTGAAATCCGTACAGACAAGCCGAGCGAATTGAAGATTGGCGACGTTTTGAAGGTCACAAACTTCCAGGAAGGGCAGAAGGTCGATATCATCGGCACATCAAAGGGCAAAGGTTTCCAAGGCGTAATGCGCCGCCACAACTTCCAAGGTCAGCCCGCTTCGCACGGTCACATGATGCACCGCCGTCCGGGTTCTGTCGGTTGCCGCCAGACTCCGGGTCACGTTTACAAGGGCAGGAAAATGCCGGGTCATCAGGGTCAGGTTCGCTGCACGACGCAAAATCTTTCCATCGTAAAGATTTTGGAAGATAAAAATCTGCTTCTCATCAAGGGCAGCATTCCCGGCGCAAACGGCGACATCGTTTTGGTTCGCACTGCCAAGAAAGCATAATTACGGAGGCTACGCAAATGAAATTAAAAGTATATACATCAGACGGTAGCAGCTTCGTTGAAAAGGAATTTGAAAACATTCCTACATTCGAAGGCGACAAGGGCGTATTCGCTCTTAAAGAAACTTTGGTTGCATATCAGGCAAACGCTCGACAGGGCAACGCGTCCACTTTGGACTATGGCCATGTTAGCGGCACTTGCAGAAAGCCTTTCAAGCAGAAGGGCGGCGGTCGTTCGCGTCATGGCACGTTCAAGAGCGTAATTCACCGCGGCGGCGCGGTCGTATTCGGCCCTGCTCCTCGCGATTGGTCTTTGAAGACGAACAAGAAAGTTCGCCAGCTCGCATTCAAGCGCGCCTTGTTCAACAAGTGCTCCGCTGAAAAGATTGTGGTTATCGAAGAATTTGCAGCGCCTTCAAAGAAGACTAAGGATATGGTTGCAACGCTTTCAAAGATTTTTGAAAAGGGCAAGGTATTGCTCGTTGACGACCAGTTCTCCGACGAAGTCGCATTGGCGTCGCGCAACATTGAACGCGTGGCATTCTGCGAAACGGCACAGCTCAACGCTTTCGATTTGACCCGCTTCGACCAAATCATCGTATCGGGCAAGGGTTTTGACACTGTATTGGCTCGCGCAAACAAGGAGTAAGAAAATGAGTATTTCACCTGAAAAGATATTGAAAGGTTACCGCGTAACTGAAAAAGCGGCAAATCTTCAAGCAACGGCAAACCAGTACACTTTTGAAGTTGACGACAATGCAAGCGCAATCGAAGTTGCGCAAGCTGTTGAAAAGTTTTTCAAAGTAAAAGTAAAGCGCGTTAACATCCTCAACGTAAAGGGGAAGGTAAAAGTTTCCCGCACTCGCCGCGCGACGGTTGGCGTTAAGGGCGCAATGAAGAAGGCGATTGTTACTCTCGACGCAGGTCAGAGCATTCAACTCGTATAATGAAAGGCATTTGAAATGGCTATTATTAAAAGAAGACCTTTGACACCTGCCCTCAGATACACTGAGTTAAGCAGAAACGAAGTCGACAACAAGCGTCCGGAACGCTCCCTCACCGAAAGCGTGCACCGTTCGAAGGGTCGCAACTGCTACGGGCGCATTACATCGCGTCGTCGCGGCGGCGGTCACAAGAAGCTTTATCGCCGCATTGACTTCAAGCGCGACATCCTCGATGTTCCCGCAACTGTACAGTCAATCGAATACGATCCGTTCCGCACTTCCTACATCGCATTGGTGAAGTATGACAACGGCGAAATTCGCTATGTCATCGCTCCCGAAGGCTTGAAAAAGGGCGACACAATCATTTCGACAAACAAGAAGCAGGAAGAATACAAAGTCGGCATGGCTCTTCCCCTCAAATTGATTCCCGCGGCAACCCGCATTCATGCGATTGAAATGTTGCCCGGCAAGGGCGCGCAGCTTGCTCGCGGCGCGGGTTCAAGCGCACAGCTTGTAGCCGTCGAAGGCGACGTTGCGACAATCAAGATGCCGAGCGGCGAAGTTCGTTTGCTTAATGCGGACTGCCGCGCAACATTGGGCGTTGTGGGCAATGCCGAACATTCCAACCAGAGTCTTGGCAAGGCCGGACGCCGTCGTTGGATGGGGCGCAGACCGCGTGTAAGAGGTGTTGCAATGAATCCTGTCGACCACCCGCAAGGCGGCGGTGAAGGCAAGACTTCCGGCGGCGACCATCCGGTATCTCCATGGGGTCAGCTCGCAAAGGGTTATCCGACAAGAATTAAGAGCAAACCGTCGAATTCTCAGATTATTTTGAGGCGCAACGGCAAGAAAGTAAAGAGGTAATACAATGTCACGTTCTATTAAAAAAGGTCCATTTGTTGACCAGAGTTTGCTTGAAAAGGTTGACGAAGCCGTAAAAACGGATTCCCGCAAACCCATTCAGACATGGTCGCGTCGTTCGACAATCACTCCGGACTTTGTCGGTTTGAACTTCAATGTTCACAATGGCAAGAAGTTTGTGCCTGTCTATGTAACTGAAAACATGGTCGGCCACAAGTTGGGCGAATTTGCCCCGACACGCTTCTTTAAGGGTCATCAGCCGCATACCAAGAAGGCTGCTCAATAATAGAGAGACGGATATGTTTGAACTTTGCACAAAGGGCGTATTTATCGGAGCTTTGCTTTCGGCAAACGTTCTTTGGGCCAAAGGGATACTTGCTGAAACTTTCAAGGACGCGGGGGAAGGCATTTCAATTTTAAATATTGATAAGTCGTCGTCTGCGGACTTGATAGTCCTTAAAGGGGGATTGCGCGAAGGTTTGAGGGCGGGCGTGGTCTGCGGGGTTGAAAATCCCGACGGAACGCTTGCCAAAATAATGGTTGCGGAATCGTCTTTGACAAAAAGCGTGGCGTTGGCGATTGACGGAGCGGAAATTGTTTCCGGTTCAACGGTAAAGTTCAACATAACCAAATAAATTTAAAACAAATACGAAAATGGAAGTAAAAGCATTGACAAAGTTTGCGCGTATGTCCGACAAGAAAGTACGCGAAGTCGCCCGCAAAATACAGGGGCTTAATGCTGCGGAAGCTCTCGAAATCTTGGGTCTTGTGCCGAGAAAGAGCGCGGCATTGATTGCAAAGACACTTGCGAGTGCAATTGCAAATGCAGAAAATAACAATGGCGCATCGGCGGCATCGTTGAAGGTGAAGTCTGCGATAGTGAACCAAGGCATAGCGTTCAAGCGCTACCGTCCTGTTGCGCGCGGCAGTGCGCATCCTATCCGCAAGCGCACAAGCCACATCACAATTGTGTTGAGTGACGAGAAGTAATTTGGAGAAATAGCATATGGGACAAAAAGTAAATCCGAGAGGTTTTCGTCTTGCAGTACGCCGCGACTGGGATTCGCGTTGGTACGCAAACAAGGCGGATTATTCCAAATTCTTGGCGGAAGATTATCGCATTCGCGAATTTCTCCGCGAAAAGTTAAAGGGCGCGTCCGTGCCGAAAATCTTTATTGAACGCGCGGGACAGCGCATTCGCGTCAAGATTTATACGGCTCGTCCGGGCGTTGTAATCGGCCAGAAGGGCGCGTTGCTCGAACAGCTCAAAGCCGACTTGGCAAAGTACATCGGCAAGGATATTTTGGTTGACATTCAGGAAGTGAAGAAGCCTGACTTGGTCGCATTCTTGGTTGCTGAAAGCGTGGCATTGCAGTTGGAACGCAGAATTTCTTTCCGCAGGGCTATTAAAAAGGCGATTACGCAGACAATGGCGCTGGGCGCAATGGGCATCAAAATCCAGATTTCAGGCCGTTTGGGCGGCGCGGAAATCGCCCGCACGGAATGGCAGAGAAAAGGCCGCATTCCCTTGCAGACACTGCGTGAAAACATCGACTACGGCTTCACCGAAGCGCATACGCTTTACGGCAAAATCGGCGTAAAATGCTGGTTGTGCTTGAAGCCCGAAGACGTACTATAATTTTAAATTAGGAAGAGTTTAAAAAGATGGCAAATATACTTCCAACAAGAACGAAGTATCGCAAAGTCCAAAAGGGGCGCATCTACGGCGACGCAAAGGGCGGCGACAGCATCTCTTTCGGCGACTATGCAATTCAGGCTCTCGACAGAGGCCGTTGCACGGCAGCCCAAATCGAAGCGGCTCGTGTTGCGATTAACAGATATTTGAAACGTAAGGGCAAGGTTTGGATGCGCATATTCCCGCACAAGCCGGTAACCAAGAAGCCCGCCGAAACTCGTCAGGGTAAGGGCAAGGGCGCGGTTGAATACTGGTGCGCAGTAATTAAGCCGGGTGTTATTTTGTTTGAGATTTCAGGTGTTCCTGCGTCTCAGGCTCGCGAAGCAATGAGGCTTGCGGACGGCAAACTGCCATTCCGTTGCCGCTTCATCGTTCGCGAAGGCGTTGAAATACTCTAAGATGAGAGGTTGACAATGAAATCGAAAGATATAAGAGAGCTTTCCGTTGAAGAACTCGACAAGAAATTGCGCGAAATGCGCGACGAATTGCTTGGTCTCAACATTCGCAAAAGAACAGGTCAGGTTGAAAACACGGGGCGCATCCGCGTTTTGCGTCGCGACATTGCCCGTTTTGAAACCATAAAGAGCCAGAAGAAATAATAGAGAGGCATAAAAATGGCTGAAGTTCAAAGAAAATTCCGTAAAAGCATCGTCGGCGTGGTTACATCGCGCTCGGGCGACAAGAGCATTAAGGTTACGTACTTTTACAAAGTGCCGCATCCGCTGTACCACAAGGAAATTCGCCGCAAGACCGTAATTCACGTCCACGACGAAAAGAACGAGTGCGCATTGGGCGACAAGGTTGAAGTTGCAGAAACGCGTCCGCTCAGCAAGATGAAGCGTTTCCGCGTAGTGCGCATCATTGAAAAGGCACCCGTAACGGCATAGTCCAAGGAGATATTGCAATGATACAGATGCAGACAAGATTAGTTGTTGCAGACAACACCGGCGCTAAAGAAGTGGCGATGATTCGCCGTCTCGGTCAAATTAGCAGAAACGCAAAAATCGGCGACACAATCGTGGTTGCGGTAAAATCCTCGACTCCGGACGCCGCCGTCAAGAAGGGTACTGTCGCAAAGGCGGTTATCGTCCGCACGAAGGCTCCGATTCGCAGAGCCGACGGTTCCTACTTGCGTTTTGACACAAATGCCGTCGTAATTCTCGACAATAACGGCAATCCGAAAGGCACGCGCATTTTCGGGCCGGTTGCGCGCGAATTGCGCTCAAAAAACTTTATGAAGATTATTTCTCTCGCACCGGAGGTACTCTAATATGAAAAACAGCGTAAAAAAAGGCGAAGAAGTTGTAGTTATTTCGGGTTCCGCAAAGGGCTCGAGAGGCAAAGTATTGGCGGTTTTCCCGAAGGCGCAGCGCGTTCTTGTTGAAGGCGTAAACATGAGAAAGCACCACGAGCGCAAAAGCGAAAAAAATCCCGAAGGGGCAATCGTTGAGCGCGAGCAGTCTTTGCACATTTCAAATGTAATGTCGGCTGGGCGTTTTGATTCCAAAAAGAAGTAAGGCGTAAGCAGCGACCCAAACAATAAAAAACAATGAACAATACACCGGTATTAAAAAAGATGTATGCGGAAAAAGTGGTTCCCGCGCTTGAAAAGGCGTTGAACCATTCAAATCCGCACAATGTTCCCAATCTCGAAAAAATCGTTATCAGCTCGGGCATCCGTAGCGAAAACTCGAAAGAATGGGTTCAGGAAGTAGTCAAGGAAATAGCCAAGCTTGCGGGCCAGCAGCCTGTAATCACAAAATCGCGCAAGAGCATTGCGAACTTTAAGCTTCGCGAAGGTCAGGCAAACGGCGTTATGGTGACATTGCGCGGCGCGCGCATGTGGGAATTCCTTTACAAGTTTATAAACATCGTGCTTCCGTCAATCCGCGACTTCCGCGGCGTCGGCACTCGTTTGGACGGCCATGGCAATTACAGCTTTGGCGTGGCAGACCACACAATTTTCCCCGAAATTACAGTTGACCCCAACCGTAAAAATTTGGGCATGGACATCACAATCGTAACAACGGCAAAAACCGACGATGAAGGCCGCGAGCTTTTGAAGCAGTTGGGCATGCCTTTCCGCAAACCCAACGCAGAAGCTGCAACAACGGAGGCTAAGTAAAATTATGGCTAAAAAATCATCAATCCAAAGAAATTTGAAGCGTGAAAAGCTCGTTGCCAAGTACGCTGCAAAGCGTGCGGAGCTCAAGAAAATCCTCTCTAATCCGAACTCTTCGGACGAAGAATTTTTCGCGGCTCAGAAGGCTATGGCAAAATTGCCGCGCAACTCTTCCAAAATCCGTTTGAGGAATCGTTGCTCGATTTCGGGGCGTTCGCGCGCATACATTCGCAAGTTCGGTCTTTCCCGTATCACATTCCGCGAGTTGGCTCTCGACGGCAAGATACCGGGCGTTACAAAGGCGTCTTGGTAATAAAGGAAGGAATATCGATAGGGCATCACACGATAATATTGGCGACTTTTTGACAATCATTCGCAACGCGAGCAATGCGCGCAAGGATTCTTGCTCCGCATCTTGGTCGAACATCCGCGAAGGCATCGTAAAAATCTTGAAAGATAGCGGTTATATCGCAGATTTCGCGGTTTCGGGCGAAAAAGCTGAAAAGAAAATAGAAATCACCTTGAAGTATGTTGGCGGGGTTCCTGCAATTACGCAAATCGAACGCGTAAGCAAGCCGGGTCGTCGCTTGTACTATTCTTGTTCCGACATTCCCCGCGTATTGGGCGGCATGGGCATTTCCATCCTCACTACATCGCGCGGCGTTTTGACCGACGGCGACTGCCGCAAGAACAAGGCTGGCGGTGAATTAATCTGCAAAGTTTGGTAAGGGAGTTTTGAAACATGAGTAGAATAGGTAAACTTCCAGTGGTAATTCCGGCAGGCGTAAAAGTTGCCGTTGACGGAAATACCGTAAAAGTAGAAGGTCCGAAGGGCAAACTTGAAAAGACGTTTGCTTCCGCCGTAAAAATTACGTTGGAAGACGGCGCAATTCATTTTGCTCCCGCATCTAATTCCCGTTTTTCGGGCGCAATGCACGGCACGGCGCGCAGCGTTGTTAACGCAATGGTTGAAGGCGTATCAAAAGGCTTTGAAAAAATCCTTGAAATCTACGGCGTAGGCTTCAAGGCGGAACTCAAAGGCAATGTTTTGACTTTGGCTCTCGGCTATGCGCATCCTTGCGTATATCAGGTGCCGGAAGGCATTACGGTTGTTGTTGGCGAATTGCCCGACCGCAATCCGATGCTTACGGTTTCGGGCGCAAGCAAGCACCTTGTCGGACAGGTTGCGGCGGATATCCAGAACTTCTACCCTGTAGAACCCTACAAGGGCAAGGGTGTAAGAATCCGCGGCGAATTCATCCGCAGGAAGGAAGGCAAGAAGACGGCTTAACGCCTGTCTTAATTAGAGAAGGATTTTTATATGAAACTCGAAAAGAAAAAGATGTTGGCACAAAAGCGTCGTTGGCGCGTACGCAGCCGTATTTTCGGCACTGCGGAACGCCCGCGCTTGGTAGTGCGTTTTTCCAACAAGCATATTTGCGCACAGTGCATCGACGACAAAGAAGGCAAAACACTCGTATCCCTTTGCTCTTTGAGCAAGGAGCTTAACGGCGAGAAGATTTTGGCGAACGTCGCAGGCGCTGTTGCATTGGGTTCAAAACTTGGCGAAAAAATGAAGTCTGCAGGCGTAACGGCCGTTGTATTGGATAGAGGCTCCCGCCGCTATCACGGTTGCGTAAAGAGCTTCGCGGACGCGGTTCGCCAGGCAGGCATTAACTTCTAATTGCGGGAAAGAAAAATGGCTAAAGATATTAAGAATGGCAAAGGCGCTCGCGAAGAAGTTGCAGCTCCGGAATTTATTGAAAAAGTCGTGCATATCAATCGTTGCGCAAAGGTTGTGAAGGGCGGTCGCCGCTTTACGTTCTCCGCGCTCGTTGTTTTGGGCGACGGCAAGGGCTTGGTCGGCGTAGGTTTCGGCAAGGCAAAGGAAGTTCCCGACTGCATCAAGAAGGCGACGGAACGCGCGCGCAAAAATATGTCAACCGTATGCTTGAAGGATAACACAATCCCCCACGAAGTAATCGGCGCATTCGACGGCGGCAAGGTATTGCTCCGTCCGGCTGCTCCCGGTACGGGCGTTATCGCAGGCGGCGGTGTGAGAGCTGTTTTGGAAGCGGCAGGCGTTAAAGACGTATTGAGCAAGAGCCTCGGCTCCAACAACGATTCGGCTATGGTAAACGCTACATTGCGCGCTCTTCACCAGCTCCGCACAGCGGAAGCGATTTCCGCATTGAGAAGCTAAAACACAGGAGATTTTAACAATGACAAATTTAAGCAATCTCTCAAATCCAAAGGGCGCAAAGCACTACTCTAAACGCAAGGGATGCGGTCTCGGCAGCGGCCATGGCCGTACTTCCGGCAGAGGCCACAAGGGTATGAAAGCCCGTAGCGGCGGCAGCGTAAGGGCGGGTTTTGAAGGCGGTCAGATGCCTTTGTACCGCAAACTTCCGCATCGCGGCTTCAACAACAAGAAATTTACGGTCGATTACGCTGTCGTCAACGTAGGCTGCCGCGAAAAGTTGAACCTTGAAGAAATTACAAGGGACGATTTGGTCAAGGCGGGCTTGGTCAGGGCAAGCGACAATCTCGTAAAGGTTTTGGGCAACGGCAAACTCACAAAGAAGTTTGTTGTCAAAGCCGACAAGTTTTCGGCTTCTGCAGTCCAAAAGATTGAAGCGGCAGGCGGCAAGGCCGTTGTAAACGAATAATTTCAGGGAAGGAATTGATATGTTTAGCGCCTTTACAAATTGCTTTAAAATTCCCGAACTGCGTCAGCGCATATTTTTGACGCTCGGGTTGATTTTTATCGCTCGTGTTGGCGCGGCAATTCCTCTGCCGGGCATAGACCCGACCCCGTTGCAGGCTTACTACGCCTCCGGCTCCAATGACGGCGGCGGATTGGTTGGTCTTTATAATATGTTCACCGGCGGCGCAATGATGCAGGGTGCGGTTTTCGCGCTCGGCATTATGCCGTACATCAGTGCTTCTATTATTTTGCAGCTCATGGGGGCGGTTGTTCCGAGTCTCGCGCGCCTTATGCAGGAAGGCGAGATGGGCAGGCAGAAAATATCGCAGTATACCCGCTATCTCACCATTTTAATCGCGGCCGTTCAGGGCATGCTCATGATGTACGCGATTATTTGGAAGCCGGGTACTTTATTTACAGGTTTTGATCCGAACCAGTTCGGAAACATCGTTGTTGCGTCGAATTTATCCTTGTTCTTTGTAACATCGGTAATATTCCTCGTTACGGGATGCATGATTTTGATGTGGCTTGGCGAGCAAATTACCCAGCGCGGCATCGGCAACGGCATATCTATTTTGATTACCGTCGGCATCGTCGCCGACTTGCCGGGGGCGTTTTCTCAGGCGTATATGCTCGTGTTCAACCGTCCGATAGGCGCGGAAGGCGCGGCTATGGGCGGCATACCGCAGGCGGCGATAATGATTGCCCTCTTGTTGGTTGTAACCGCGGCGATTATTGCAGTCACGCAGGCGACAAGAAAAATTCCCGTGCAGTACGCAAAGCGCATGGTGGGCAACAAAATTATGGGCGGACAGTCGTCATATTTGCCTTTGAAGGTAAATTATGCGGGCGTTATGCCAATCATCTTTGCGAGCGCTCTATTGCTCTTCCCGCAACAGATTTTCGGACAGTTCAGCCCGACGGTCTATACGACGGTTTACGGCGTCCTCATTTTGCTTTTCAGCTATTTCTGGGTGTCGATTATGTTCAAGCCGTTGCAGATTGCCGATGATTTGAAGCGTTATGGCGGCTACATACCGGGTGTTCGCCCGGGAGAGCCGACGGCAAAGTTCTTGGACTATGTGATGACGCGTTTGACATTGGCGGGTTCGATATTCCTTTTGATAATTGCGATATTGCCGCAGATGCTGATGATGCAGTGGAATATTCCGCCGAAAATCGCGCACTTCTTCGGAGGTACGGGCGCGTTGATTGCCGTTGGCGTCGCTCTCGACACGATGAGGCAGGTTGAAACCTATCTTTTGCAGCGCCACTATGACGGCTTCCTCAAAAAAGGTCGCATTCGCGGGCGCAGCGTGGGCGAAGCCCGCAGGTTGATTGATTCCAACCAGCTTAAATCGCTTTGGGCGCTCTGGACTCCGCTAATCATAATTCTTGTGGTTGGCTTGACTTCCTGGGCTGTTAAGGCGTTTGTTTTATAAGGAGATGCGCCGTTTGAAAAAGGCGGCGCATTTGAAAAAATGTTCTTTAAAATTTTAATTTCAAAATAGACGGCGCGCCGTATGATTAGCATAAAATCCGAAAGGGAATTGAAAATCATGCGCCAAGCTTGCGTGATTGCCGCGAAAGTGCTTGATGAGCTCTGCCAAATAGCACGTATCGGCATATCCACCTGGGAAATCGACCGGGCGGCCAAAGATATTATGGAGAAGCATTCTTGCAGGAGTGCTTCTTATAAATACAAATGTGGCAGTTTGAAGTATCCGGGTTATATATGCGTATCGGTTAATGACGAGATTATCCATGGAATTGGAACGCCTGAAAGGGTGCTGAAATCCGGAGATATAGTTAGCATGGATGTATGCGTGGTCTATCAAGGGTTCGTAGGCGATAACACTCGGACGGTTGTGATAGGCGAGGCAAGCCCCGAAGTATTAAGGCTTGTCAAAACCACTGAAGAGTCGATGTATGTCGGAATAGCGCAGGCATTGGCGGGCAATCGCGTGGGGGATATTTCCGCGGCAATTCAAAAGTATGTTGAAGATGCGGGATATTCGGTTATCAGGGAATTTACGGGGCACGGAGTCGGCAGGCATTTGCACGAGGAGCCCGAAGTTCCGAACTATGGCAAGGCGGGAACCGGAGCGCTGCTTCGCCCCGGAATGACGATAGCCATAGAGCCTATGGTTGCAATGGGCAAGCCCGACATAAAAATCGGTTCGGACGGTTGGACGGTTTATACTTTAGACGGCAAACCGAGCAGCCATTCCGAACACACGGTTCTAATTACGGACGGAGAGCCTGAAATTCTCACCGTTTGCAAATAGAATTGTTTTTTTTGAAAAAAAAGCTTTTCAAATCGAAAAAAAACATCATTATATAAAATCTTTTAACACATTAAATAAATATGGCACGACTACTCGGTGTTGACATACCAAATAATAAGCGCGTTGAATATGCGCTCAGATACATCTACGGAATTGGTCCTGTACGCGCAAAGTTGATTTGCAAGGAAGCGGGCATTCCAGAAGAAATGCGCGCTCAGGAATTGAACGAAGAGCACATCAACAAAATCATGACGGTGATTGCTGACAACCAGTTCAAGCTTGAAGGCGATTTGCGTCGCGAAATTATGTCGAACTTAAAGCGTTTGAGCGCAATCAAGAGCTATCGCGGTTTAAGGCATATGCGCGGTTTGCCCGTAAGAGGACAGCGCACAAGCACCAATGCGCGCACCCGCAAAGGCAAGCGCAAGACTGTCGGCGTAGGTCAGAAAGCATAATAAACTTTAAGGATTTTAAATGAGCGAAGAAAAAGAAATCAAGGAAACAACGGTTGCCGAAGAGCAGGTTCAGGAACAACAGCCTTCCCAGCCGACTGCAAAGGATTTGTTGAGCGAAGAGCTCGGCGAAATCAAAATTCGCAAGGCAAAGGGCAGCAAGAATGTCCACACCGGCGTTTGCTCAATCAACGCCACTTTCAACAACACGAAAGTTTCTTTCACTGACCAGCAGGGCAATGTAATCAGCTGGTCGAGCGCGGGCAAAATGAATTTCCGCGGCTCGAGAAAGAGCACCGCTTATGCGGCGCAAGTCGTAACTCAGGACGCCGGCAAGGTTGCCATGAGCCACGGCATGAAGGAAGTCGCAGTAAAGGTAAAGGGTCCGGGCATGGGCCGCGACGCGGCAATTCGCTCTTTGCAGGCATTGGGCTTTATCGTTGTATCCATCGCCGACGTAACGCCGGTTCCGCATAACGGATGCCGCGCGCGCAAACGCCGCCGCGTATAATTTCAAAATCAGGAGAATTTTAAAATGTCTCGTTATACAGGTCCAACACAGAGAATTAATCGCCGTTTCAATACTGCGCTTTTCAACGCAAAGAAGGCTATGACAAACAAGGCGTATCTGCCCGGCATTCACGGGCCGCGTTTGCGCCGCCGCGTCACAGACTATTCAATGGGTCTTACTGAAAAGCAGAAATTGCGCTTTATGTACGGTCTTACCGAAAAGCAGTTCCGCCTCACTTTTGAACGCGCAAAGCGTCAGGGCGGCGTTACGGGCGAAGTGTTCATGCAGCTTTTGGAAGTGCGCCTCGACAACATCGTATATTTGTTGGGTTTCGGCCGCACTCGCTAGGCGGCGCGCCACCTTGTCACGCACGGTCACGTTCAGGTAAACGGCGCGAAGGTTGACATCCCGAGCTTCTCATGCAAGCCGGGCGACGTTGTGGAAGTCCGCGAAAAGTCAAGTTCCCGCCAGCTTGCCCAGCGCAGCTTGGACGAATCTGCTTTGCGCAATCCTCCCGCATGGCTCGACAGAGTTGACGGCGCATTCAAAGGCACCGTAAACCGTCTTCCCATACGCGACGAAATGGATAAGACCATCAACGAACAGTTGATTGTTGAATTCTATTCACGATAATATTTCAATTAACAAAAGGAACTAAAATGGCAAAGCGCCTTGGAAAATTTGAGTTGCCCAAACGTCTTGTAAAAGACGAAGCAACAGCTACCGAAACTTATGCGAAGTTTGTGGCGGAACCTTTTGAAACGGGTTTCGGCTACACAATAGGCAATGCCTTGCGTCGAGTTCTTTTGGGATCGATTGAAGGGGCTGCAATCAGCTCTATCAAGATTGAGGGCGTGGACCACGAATTTCAGAGCGTTGAAGGCATCGTTGAAGACGTCACCGACATCGTTTTGAACCTCAAAAAAATCAAGATTAAGAGCGCGACGCGCGAGCCGAAGCGCTTGATGATTGATGTTGAAAAGGAAGGTCCCGTAACCGCCGCCGACATTCAGTTGGATTCGGATATCACAATCGTAAATCCCGAACAGGTAATTTGCACGCTCGATTTCAAGCGTCGTTTTGTTGCGGAAGTTGAAATTTGCGAAGGTCGCGGCTGGCGTCCGGCAGAAGAAAACAAGTATGCCGACCAGCCCATAGGCGTAATTCCCGTCGATTCCTTGTTCAGCCCGATTGAATTGGTAAAGTATTCGGTCGACCCGACACGCGTGGGCCAGATGACCGACTTTGACAAATTGACGGTTGAAATTTGGACGAACGGCTGCATTACTCCCGACGAAGCGATGAAGGAAGCCGCTGTCATCTTGAAGCACCATATTGACGTGTTCGACAAGGTGAACGAGCAGGACATCGAATTTGAAACTGCGGGACGCGAAGTAAGCGAAGAGCAAAATCGTTTGAGAAAGCTCTTGAACATGAGCGTAAACGAAATCGAGCTTTCCGTCCGCGCGGCAAATTGCTTAAACAACGCAAACATTACGACTGTCGGCGAGTTGGCAATGAAGTCGGAGCAGGAAATGTTGAAATACCGCAATTTCGGCAAAAAATCTCTCAATGAAATTAAGGGTAAGTTGGAGCAGTTGGGCTTGTCTTTGGGTATGAAAATAGACGAACGCCTGATTGATACGGCAACCATATAATACTTTAAAAGAAATTATTTAAAATGCGTCACTCTAAACATAAGCACACATTGGGCGTAAAAAAAGAACACCGCGCCGCCATTATGGCGTCTCTTGCGGCGGCTCTTTTCCGCCATGACAGAATTGAAACAACTCTCGCATCAGCAAAAGCATTGCGTCCGTTTGCCGAAAAAATCATTACTTTGGCAAAGAATGCTGCGGCTTCTGAGGATGCGGCTGTTAAATTGCACTACCGCCGTTTGGCAATCGCCCGCATTCGCGACGTTGAAGCTGTCGCAATGCTCTTTGGCTCAAAAGACAAGGAAGGCAAAGTCTCCAAGTTCGTAAACCGCAAGGGCGGCTATACTCGCATCTATAAGCTTGTTCCCCGCGTAGGCGACGCCGCCAATATGGCGTTAATCGAGCTTATCGAAGCCGACGACGAAGGCTACAAGGCCGCCAAAAAACCCGCCGCAAAGAAGGCCGCCAAGAAGGCGACTAAAATGGCGGCGGCAAAGAAGA
>JAGBWO010000092.1 GCA_017629765.1 Opitutales bacterium
AGCTCCTCTTTCGAATAGTAGTCGAGCCTTGTTTTCAGGGTAAACCTGCTGCGAAGCGGGGCTGTCAGAAGCCCCGTTCTGGTGGTTGCGCCGATTAGCGTGAATTTTGGGATTGTAAGGCGTACGGAGCGCGCGTTCGGACCTTGGTCTATCATAATGTCTATGCGGTAGTCTTCCATTGCGCTGTACAGATATTCTTCGACAGTGCGCGGACTTCTGTGTAGTTCTTCTATAAACAATATGTCGCCTTCTTCGAGGTTTGTGAGAAGCCCCGCAAGGTCGGACGCCTTTTCAATGACAGGCCCGGAAGTTATGCGTATTTGCGAGCCCATTTCGTTCGCCAAAATAAGCGCGAGCGTCGTTTTCCCGAGCCCCGGAGGACCGTGCAGCAAAATATGGCTTAGCGAATCCGCCCTCCGTTTTGCGGCCCCCACCATTACTTTCAAGCGTTCGATTGTCTTTTCCTGCCCCGAAAAAGAGTCGAACCCCGACGGGCGCAATGATGCTTCAAAGGAGTCGTCTTTGGTTTCGAGAGCCTGTTGCAGATAATCGTTTCCTGTTTGCATGGAAAATAGAATTGTTTGCCATAATCGCCTTTACAAGCAAAAAGATATTTTTTATGTGTTATATTTTCAAAATTTGCGCATAAAATGGACATCGAAAGCGTCAGGCTTTGCAATTTCAGAAATTCCGAATTGTCGGAGGCGGCGTTTGGCGCGCCTTCCGTTTGGATTTACGGCAGCAACGCGCAGGGCAAGACAAATCTTCTTGAAAGCTGCGCCCTCCTTTGGGCTTTGCGCTCTTTCAGAACTTCGAAGACCGCAAATTTGATAAGAAACGGCGCGGAAACAGCTCAGGTTTTGGCGAGGTTAAACCATGAAACTCTTGGGAAGTGCGAAGTTTTGATGGAATTTTCAAATTCCGCAAGAAGGGTTTTCGTAAACGATGAAGAGCGGAAAAGGCTTGGGGATTTTATCGGAAAATTTCCGATTATGCCGGTTTGCAACGACGATATAAAGCTCGTGCGCGGAGCTCCGTTGGAGCGCAGGCGTTTTGTAGATATGCTGATTTCTTCGATGGACGCGCGCTATTTCAACGCTCTTCGCGGCTATCACGCCTCTTTGTCGAGCCGCAACGCGCTTTTGAAAGAACAAAACCCCGATAAATTTTCTCTTGGAGCCTTCGAGGCGCAAATGGCCCAAAATGCCATGGTTTTAAATGAAATCCGCGCAGTTTTTTTTGAAAAAATAGGGGAAACTGCGGGCCGAAAATACGGGATTTTGTCGGGCGGGAAAGAAAAAACCGCCATAAAATTGAAGCCGAATTTTTGCGCTGAAAACATCGAAGACTACCAAAAGCTTTTGTTTGAATCGCGGCAAAGGGATTTTGCGCTGGGAGCGACTTCGGTTGGCCCCCACAAAGACGATTTCTTGATTTTTGTAAGCGGAAAAAACGTCCGCGACTTCGCTTCGGAAGGGCAGCAGCGTTCGGTTGCGCTCTCTTTGAAGCTTGCGCAGTTTGAAATTATGAAAGGCGGCGGCGAAGTTATGCCCGTGCTTTTGTGCGACGATATTTTGGGCGAGCTTGACGAAGACAGAAGAAGCGCGTTTTGGTCGTGCATTGACGCAGAAGCACAGGTAATCGCAACATCCACGGTTTCCGCCCCCAAAAATTCTTCGCGGACCGGTTGGCGTTTGATTCGCGCCGAAAAAGGCGAATATTTTTGCGCATAGAGGCCCTGACAAAGAATTTGCGCAAATTAAAGAAGCTCTACGGCAACCGAGTCCGCAAGCGGAATGCCTTTTCGGGTGAGGCGCAGAAAACCGCCTGATTTTTCCATCAGCCCTATTGAAATCAGGAATTTAACCGGTTCTTCGTAGTGCGAAAAATCCGCTCCCTTAAAGCGCGATTTCAGGCTTTCCAAATTTACGCCGTCTATTTTGCGAAGCCCGAAAACGAGCGCGCTGTTAAATAATTCGTCATCGTCCAATTTTACGACGTCTTCGCGCTTGGGCGAATTCTCAAGTATGCCCTTTGCCCAAGAATTCAAGTCGCTTGGATTTCTAAATCTGAAACCGCCGAATTGGCTTGCCCCGCTTGGTCCGAAGCCTATCCACGAGTTCATATCCCTTGTGTTTAAATTGTGGGCGCATTCCTTCTTCGGCTTTGCGTAATTTGAAATTTCGTAATGTTTGAATCCGTTTTGAGCGAGAAAATCCATCGCCAAATCCAAAAAGTCCGCTTCTTTTATCTGCGTTTCAAACGGCTTTTCGTTTCCCGCGCAGCATGAGGTTGCGCTTTCAAATTCAAGGCAATACGCGCTAATGTGGGAAAGGGGGTAGCTTGCGGCTTTTTCCAAGTCGGAATGCCAGCCTTCCATTGTTTGGTTTGGCGCGCCGAAAATAAGGTCGATGTTGACATTGCCAAATACTTCAAGACTTTGGGCTATTGCCTCTTGCGAAGCTTCCGGCTTATGGGGACGCCCCAGATTTTTCAGCGTGCGCTCGTTGAAACTTTGCACCCCGAGTGAAATCCTGTTTACGCCGAGGCTTTTTAGTGTCTTGAGCTTTTTTGGATTTATTGTGGAAGGCGATGCCTCGATTGTCCATTCCACATTCCCCGCCTGACGCTCAAAGATTTTCGCAAGGCGCGAAAGTTGGCTTTCATTTAAAATCGACGGAGTGCCGCCCCCTATGAATACGCTTGAAATTTCTATGCCTTTTGCGCTGTTAAAAAATCTCGACGTTTCTTTTTCGAGGCATTGCAGGTAGATTTCAATGTTTTGGAAGGTCGGGGCGGTTTTATAGAACTTGCAGTACGCGCAAGTTCTCGCGCAAAACGGAACGTGGACATAGGCGGCTGTTTCTTTTGGCGGATTTTTAAAAATATCTTTAAGTTTGTCTTGCACTATCGAAATAAATATTTAAAGCTTTCGGTATAAAATTAAATGTCAAAATCATGAATATTGTAAAGATTTTTAAATTTTTGGGCGGAGCGCTCGCGGTTTTAACCGTTGCAGGATGCTCTTCTATTACCAATTTATCCCCCGAAAAATTTCCGCAAAATCCTTCGGGAATATACACTTTGAGCATGCGCGCGCACATTAACGACGGCGGCGTTGTCAAAGGCTCCGTCAAGCCGTTTGTCGTCATTGACGAGCAGACTTTGCCGATGCGCGAAATCTCGTCGAGGCCGAGCGACAGAATATACGAGTTCGACTATAATATGCCAAAAGGCAGAAAAGAGGCGAAGTACTACTACATTTTGGAATACAAGTCTGATACGGGCGCAGGCGGCATAGTAACCCGCTCTTTCCAAAGCGACAACGTTTACACTTTGAAAGTCGCCGACCGCTACATTATGAACATGCAGTTTGACAGAGGGCATATCGGCGCGGTTGTTCCCGTTGTGGGCAGGGGCTTCAACTCTCAGGATAAAATCAAATTCGGCCCGGTGTTCGCAACTGTCGAAAGCGTGACGCGCGACACGATAAGTTTTGTAGTCCCCCCGCTTGAATCCGACAAGACTTACGACGTCGAACTTGTGAGCGCTTCCGGCAAAACGTGGATTGGCGCGTTTCGCATTGACCGCTCCGAACTTGAAGTTTCTCCGGCGCAAATCGACATAAATACGGGCGACATTGTAAACGTTATTTTCAATATCGGCTTCAAGGCGGGCGAAAAGGGATATTACATTGACGTAAAGACAAATATTCCGAGCGCGGTTATGATGGGCGAAGTTTTCGTAAAGCCCGGGCATGACAGCGTCGTTGTTCCCCTCAAAGGCGTTGCCGACGCAAAGGGCAAGCTATTTATTAAGGCGAGGGGATTTGCGGAAAAGATTGTTCCGGTATCTGTGAGCCCCGCGCAAATAAAGGCGGAGCCTGTTGATTCTGCAACCGCAGTGCAGGTTAAAGAGCAGGTCAACGAGATTGACATCGAAACAAAATAATATTTAAAAATCGAAAAAATCCCCGATTTTTAAGTCGGGGTTTTTTTTGCTTGGCAAAATAACGAAAGGCAAATATGGCAAAAACATCGAAAACAAAGAAAGCAGTCGGGCGTTCAAAAGCCTCAAAGGGCAAAATTATCGATTCTCCCGCAGACCAGCCTATTGACAGCGCGATTTCAAATATGTCGGAGCGCATTGTAAAAATTCAGCGCGATTTGCTTATGCCTGCGATTACATTCGAGCACTTCGGCGTTCAAAACACCATTACGTTTTTCGGCGCGTCGCGCATAAAGTCTCCGGAAGTCGCGGAGGCCAATTTGGCGGAGCTTAAAAAACGCGCAAAGGGTGTTGCGCGCCTTTCGCAAGCAATGAAAAAGAAGCTTGCCGACGCGGAGCGCGACAAAAAAATGTCGAAATACTATGCGATGGCGGAAGAGCTTGCAATGCGCTTGCAGGAATGGATTAACTTAAAAAAGTTTGGCGAGCGCGACAATTTCTATATCATGACCGGCGGAGGCCCGGGCATAATGGAGGCGGCAAACAAGGGCGCTTTCAAGGCGGGCGGCAAAAATCTGGGGCTTACCATAACGATTCCCGACGAGCAGCGTCAAAACGACTATGTTTCAAAGGAGCTCGGGATAAATTTCCACTATTTTCTGATGCGCAAGTTCTGGCTTCTTTTCTTTGCGAAGGCCATTGTCGTATTCCCGGGCGGCACGGGAACTTTTGACGAGTTTTTTGAAGTCTTTACGCTAATGAAAACCCGCAAAACGCACGAAACATTCCCGATTGTATTGTTTGACAGGGAGTTTTGGAGCAAGGCGGTAAACTTCCGCCACTTGATAGATAGCGACGTGATTTCCGAAAACGACTTGAATTTCTTCAAGTATGTGGAAAGCGTTGACGAGGCTTACGATTTCATAGTGAAGGGCTTGGAAGCCCGCTTGAAGCTCTGAAATCGCATTCAAGGTTTAAGGGCGGCGTTTTTCGCCGCTTTTTTTGTGCTTGAAATTAAAATGCTTGGAATATTTTTTTTGAAGTGTTTTAATTGGCTTCAAACAGGTTTTTCTGATGGATAATGTCGAAACAGCTTTATTTTTCTTGATTTTGCCGTGCGCCGCGCTTTTGGCTTTGGCGGCTGCGGCTTATTGGCGCATTGCGTCTTTGCGGAAGGACTTAAAAATGTGCGCGGAGGAAAAAGCGAATTTGGAGGCCGCCTTGAAAGAGGAGGCTTTCAAGCGCGAAACGGTCGAAAAATTTTCGGCGTCTTTGGAGGGCAGAATATCCGAGAATGACAAGAAAATCGAGGCTCTTTTAAATGAAAACATCCGCCTTGAAAAATCGGAGGCGCGAATGCAGGAGCGCGAAAGGGCCATGCTTGAAAAGGCGGGCGAGTTTGAGGCGTTCAGCGCGAAGATTTTTGAGAGCGCGCGCCAAAAATTTGAATCTTCAAACAAAATTCAGCTCGATTCCGTTTTGTCGCCGCTAAAAGAAAATTTGGCCTCTTTCAGAAAGCGCATAGACGACGTGGCGGAGCACGACGCGAAAAAATACGGGAGCTTGGAGCGCCAGATAAATATGCTTTCGGAAATGAACGCAAAAATTTCAAAAGAGGCGGACAATTTGGCGAAAGCCCTCGTTTCAAACAACAAAACTGCGGGCAATTGGGGCGAAATGATTTTGGAGGACGCCTTGAAAAACTGCGGGCTTGTGGAAAATGTTAATTTCTTGACGCAGGACAGCCACACCCAAGACGGGAAGTCGCGCATATTGGACGTTTTGGTGCGCCTTCCGGGCAACCGGAACTTCATAATAGACTCCAAGGTGTCGCTTGTAAACTATATGAATTATTGCGCCGCAGCCGACGAGAAATCGCGCGAGGCGGAATTAAAGCTCTTTTTGGCTTCGGTGCGCAGCCACATAAAAAGTCTTTCGGCAAAGAATTACGAGTCGTTAAAAGACGTTCAAACGCCCGATTTCGTCTTGATTTTCATTCCAATCGAGGGGGCGTTCGAGCTTGCCATTACCCGCGATTTGAATTTGCTTGAATATGCCAATTCCCTTAAAATCGCCCTTGCAAGCCCCGCGACTTTGCTTGCATGCCTGCGTACTGTGGAAAACATTTGGAGCATCGAAAAGCAGAACAAAAACACTCTTGAAATCGCGGAGCTTGGCAAAAGCCTTCACGAAAGGATTTGCATTTTCCTCGAAAGGTTTGCGGAGCTTGGCAAGTCGATAGAAAAAGTCCAAAAGGGGTATGCCGATTTGGATACTTCCGTATCCGGCAGGCAGGGGGTTTTGGGAACGGCCCTGCGGCTGTCGGAGCTTGGCGTTAAATCGAAAAAAAATATCGGAAAAAAATATTTGGAGGACGGCGCAGATGAATGACGATAAAATCCTGCCGGAGTGGGTTCCGGAAAATGCCGACAAGTCGGTTTTTGCAACCGAAGTTATGGCGGGAGTTGAGGCGAAGCACGACGGTTTTGAGGAGGGCGGCTTTTCGCGGGTTGAGAGGCGGCGTCCCGTTGTAAAGCGCAGGAGTTTTTCGGTTGCCGAATATAAAGACGGAATTTTAAGCGGCAATAAAACCATGCTTTCGCGCGCGATAACTTTGATTGAAAGCAACGCGCCGCATCATATCGAAAAGGCGCAGGAGCTTGTCTCGGAGCTGCTGCCGCATTCGGGAAAGTCTTTCAGAGTCGGCATTACGGGCGTGCCAGGGGCGGGAAAATCCACTTTTATTGAATGTCTTGGAACCATGCTTTGCAAAGAGGGAAAGAAGGTTGCCGTTTTGGCGGTCGACCCGTCAAGCACGGTTACCGGAGGCAGCATCTTGGGCGACAAGACCCGCATGGAAAACTTGTCGAGGCTCGAAAACGCGTTTATAAGGCCTTCCCCTTCGGGCGGCGCACTGGGGGGGGTTGCCCGCAAAAGCCGCGAAACAATGCTCCTTTGCGAAGCTTTCGGATACGACACGATTTTAATTGAAACCGTCGGGGTGGGGCAGAGCGAAGTCACGGTAAGATCGATGTCCGACTTCTTCCTGCTTGTGCAGCTTGCGACTCAGGGCGACGATTTGCAGGGGATAAAAAAAGGCGTCATAGAGCTTGCCGACGCGATAGCGGTCAATAAATGCGACGGCAACTTGGTCGAGAAATCCACCCTGAAAAAAGCCGAGCTTGCGGGCGTATTGCATTTTCTAAACAGTCCGACGCCGAACTGGTCGCCGTTTTGCGAGGTATGCTCGGCGCACACGGGCTTTAACGTAATGGAAATCTGGCGCAGGCTTCAAGAATTTCATAAAAAAATGGTCGAGACCGGCTTTTTTGAAATCCGCAGGGCGTACCAAAAACGCGAGTGGCTGCATTCGGTATTGGACGATGAGATTTTGCGCGAATTTTATTCAAAACCGGAAATCGCAAGCATTTTGCCTCAAATAGAGGCGGATGTCGAGGCTTCTAAAATGCCCGTTACTGCGGCCGTAAAAAAACTTCTTGGCGCGCGATAAAATATGCTGCTTTCGCAGGAATTCAAAGACGCGATTTTAGAGTACAAGCTCTATCTTGAAATGGAGCTTGGCAAAAGCCGCAATACCGTAGCTTCTTATTTGAGCGACGTCGAACAGTTTGCGCTTTTTTTGCAGTCGAAGAAAATCATGTCTTTCGGGGGTGTTTCCGAAGCGGAAATTTCCGGGTGGATTGCGAAAATTTCAAGGGGGGCAAAAACCACTACGCAGTCGAGAAAGTTGAGCGCGGTGAAGTCTTTGGGCGGATTTTTGATGGAGGAAAAAATCTGGAAGGCGGATTTTTCCGAGCTTATAGCGCGCCCGAA
>JAGBWO010000093.1 GCA_017629765.1 Opitutales bacterium
AGGCGTAGTTTGTGATTTTGCCGCCAACATTGCTTGAAACAAGCTGGTTTGTAGCATCGTAGGCATAAGTTGTAGTTTTGCCGTTTACTGTCTTTTTAAGGATATTTCCGCTCGGATCGTAGGCGTATTCTTCGAGAGAATTGCCGTTTTCGTCCAAGACCGCCAAAAGCTGCCCCCTGGCGTCGTACTTGTAGTTTTGCAGTTTGCCGTTTGCAAGGCGCGCGGCAATCCTGCCGTTTTTCGAGTAAATATATTTGAGCTCGGAAAGCATTTTGCCGTCCCTGTCGAACATTGCCTTGCGCGAAATCTGCCCAAGTTTTGTATATTCAAAGGCGATTTTTCTGCCGTCTATGATTTGCTCCGAAAGGCGGTTTTTATCGTCGTAAACATACTCTACAATTTTGCCGTTCGAGACGGTTTTTATAAGCCGTCCAAACTTGTCGTAAGTATTGTATTCGTCCAAAACCTTGCCGCCGATTTTTGTAATGCGGGAAGTTCGCCTGCCGAAATTGTCGTAGGCATATTTTGTGGCAGAATCGCCCTCTGCCTTTTCAACCAAACGCCCGAAATGGTCGTATTTAAACGACGAGCGCAAGCCGTTTTTATTCAGCTCAATCAAGCGTCCCCAAGTGTCGTATTTTCTGGTTTCAACTTCGTTTTCGCCGTACAAAACTTCGTCAATTCTGTCGAATTCGTCGTAAAAATAGCGGATTGTGCGCGCGGATTTCCCGCCCTCGAAGCGCGATTCAACCCCTGCCAGCCTGCCGCAAAAATCGTAGCGGTTTTGTGTAATTTGCCCGACGGCCGTCGTGCGGCTATCCAAGCCAAATTCGTTCCACGCGAACTTGATTTTATTGCCGTTTTGGTCGATTACCTGCGCAAGGTTGCCGAGCTCGTCGTAGGCGTATTCCGCGCGGGTATTGTCGGGGAATATTTCCTGTAAAGTTCTGCCAAGTTCGTCTTTTGTGAACTTCTTTACAAGTCCATATTGATCTTTATAAGACACTGCGTAGGCGTCAGCATTGTAAGCAATTTCAACGGAATTGAGAATTTCGCCGTTAAATTCCGAGAATTCCTTTTCAATGAGTCCGTTTTCGTTATAGATTGTATGGATCTTTATTCCATTTGATTCTCTTGAAATTTGTCTATTGAATTCGTCGTACGAAATCAATGTTTCTTGCCCAAACGAATTTACAAATCTTACCGGATAGCCAAATTTGTTATAGCTTACCTTCACAGAATTTGCACCGTCTGAAACTTCCGTTATGCGCAAGGACTTGTCGTAGGAAATGGAAGTTGTTTTTACTGCATTCCCATTTTCATCAAGCTCATTGATTTGAGACGGAAGAGTTGTAGATTTTTCGTAGTTGAAAGAGCGTACAGATAGGGCATTTTCATCGTTTGCCCCTCTTTTGGAAATTGAAACGAGCCTCCCCTTAGAATCGTACTTAAAATTTATATCATTGCGAGCAATGTCTCTGTAGCGTGTAGGCTTGCCACTGTCTTTATCGTAACGATAATTTGCCAAAATTCGATTTTGAGAATCTACAATTTGACGAACTTTACCATTGTAGGCGACATCGTAGCGCATAAAGAAATATGTGGTAGTTCCCTTGCCTGCAAAGTCCGTAGTTTTAAATATACCGCTTGCATAGTCGTAAGAGTAACTTGCTACTTGTCCAAGCTTGTTTGTAATTTTTACATCTCCAATCTTGCTTGTAGGATATTCGTATGTAAAGAAGCTATCTTTTGCTATACGTCCATCAACGATTTCCTTAAAAATTTTGTTCGTTGGCTTTTTGGATTTTACCGCATCGGCAAGCTTTTTTAGATAGCCGAGCCTGTCCTCAAAAGTTTCGATGGAAACTTCTATATCATCGACAAAATTACCTCGCTTTATCTGCGTTAAATAACCTTCTGCATTGTAGGAAAATTCGATTGGATTAAATGTTCCAAACACAACTTTCTTTAGTTGCAACACTTTTTCATTGACGAGCTTACCCGACAAAGTTTCCGGTAAAATTCTGATATTTCCTTCCGCAAATTCAAATTTGCGAGAAACACCATTTATCAAAATTTCAGAGATTGTTTTATCATTTGAATATTTAATTTCTACAAACGACTTTCCGTTTTGCGAAATTGAAACGGGTCTTCCATTTGAGTAGGTAAATTCAATAAAGAGTCCAGATGGTGCTTCGATTTTGCGAAGTTTTGATGCGATATACGAAAACTTCCACCCCTGCATATCATTACGACCAAAAATCGTCCAGCTGCCATTTTCAGGATTTCCGTTTGCCGACCAATCTGCGAACGGAGAGAAAAATGCGTTTTTATGTTCCGTTTCATTAAACGCCTTCAAGACTTCCTTATCCGTATTCTTGCGACTTAAGAATGAAACTTTTTCGCCCCAAGGCGCAGTCCAAATTGCTCCGTCTTTATTCGGGATAATTGAGCTTTCAAGTTGCGGAATAGTCCATGATACCCCCAGCAATGATTCATTCTTTTCTGCAGAATCGTAAGAAATCTGAATCGGATACTTCAACTCTGGAGAGAAATTAGCAATGCCCAAGGTAAACTCTGAATAATACGAATCGGAAGTGAGCGATGATTTTCCTGCTGCACTTTTGGTTTGATAAAAGTTTATTTGCTGCGCAAATGTTGTAAACGCGCAACAAATAATTCCAATTAACGTTGTTAAAATTTTCTTAATTTTCATTACAAGGAGCAGAATTTATGTACGCATTAAAATTTATGTCAACTATTTTTTGTAAAAAATGATATATTTTAATATATATTTTCGGTTTGATATATAAAAATGAAAAGGATAAAAATCACAAAATCAACTTTATCAATATGGATATTAGAATGCCCAGAATTCCACCAACACCGATTCGCTTTAATATAAACAGTCACAGTGCAGTTTGTAATTGGCATATCCATGGCTTAGGCATTAAGGCAAATCGTGATAAGCTGATGTCGCAAAGGATATCGCAAAGAAGGCACTGGCTACATGATGTGCTCAAATGGCAGAAGAAGATTGATGCAGAAAAGCTTTCAATCCGTGAATTTGCTGACAAGCATAAATTGCAGAAGTCGATGCTGTCGCAAAAACTATCATTGTTAAAGAAGTTATCTGACACTTGTATTTGCTATGTGTTAAACATAAAAGCTAAAACTGAGAGCGAGATTCTTAGTTTCAGAGCATTGGATAGGCTTAGCAAAATGCCAAAAGATAGGCAATTTTCAGCATTGAAAAGGCTACTAAAAGTGTCCAACACTTGCCCTAAAAAATGAGGGTTTTTAGGGCAAAAATCGCTTATTTTGGGCATCATTAGGAGTGCCTTATCGCGAACTTGCGTTGGACACTTGTTTTTCACAAGTCGCGTAGCGATATGCAGATAAAAGAAAAATGCGAACCATGTCCAACACAGTTCGCATTTTAAATTTTAAACGGAGAGAGAGGGATTCGAACCCCCGGAGCCTTGCAGCTCAACGGTTTTCAAGACCGCCGCGATCGACCACTCTGCCATCTCTCCTAAAAAATATTTGTTTTATAATGCACATCGCATCTTTTCTTGCAAGCTTTATATTTTATTTTTTTATCGATTTTGCATTGGTCGTTTTCCTCAAAGCCATTTTTTCAAAAAAAATTTTACAAAATTTGCAAATATGAAATTCACCAAAAAGCAATGGCAAGCCTAAGAATCTTTGAGGAAAATTCAGAAAATCTAAAATATGTTTATCGCGACATAATTTGGGCGATAAGTTTTAATCTGTCGCAGATAAAAAAACGCGTTTGGAACTTATCAATGGAACGCCGAATTTCCTCATTCTTGCGGCAAAAAAAAAGAGCTTCGCGAAACGAAGCTCTCCGAAATTTTGAACTTTCCAAAAAATCAACCGCCTGTAAGTGTTTGGATGATTTGGATAAGCGGCAAGAACAGCGCGATAACAATGGAACCGACAACAACCGCCATAAGCAAAATCATTATAGGTTCGATGATTGACGTTACCGCTCCGACTGCGTTGTCGACTTCTTCGTCGTAATTATCCGCGATGCGGTTTAGCATTTCAGCAAGC
>JAGBWO010000094.1 GCA_017629765.1 Opitutales bacterium
CGCTCTTCAAGCGGAAGAATGTCTTTTAACTGGCGTTTGGTTTTGCTTGAAAGCGAATTTCAGGAATATGTTATTTTGCACGAGTTTGCGCACGAAAAATTTATGGACCACTCGGTTTCGTTTTGGATTTATCTAAACCGCCTTGTGGATGGCGCGCGCAGGCTTGACAAGGCGGTGTCGGAAGAGGGGGCTAAGGTTTTTGCGGTGGAAAGGTAGAGGCGCGCTTGCGAAACATTTATAAAAGGGTTGCAAAACGCCCAAAAATATTAAATATTTACCGTTTATGAAAATTCTAATGATTTCTCCCGAATGCGCCCCTTTTTCAAAAGTCGGGGGCTTGGCGGACATGGTTTCCGCTCTTTCCAAGCAGCTGGCGGGGCAGGGGCATGAAGTTAAGGTTTTTACGCCCCTTTATTCGTGCGTCAAAAAGGACGATTCTTTTAAAAAGTCCGTATATTCTTTGAGCGTGCATCTCGGCTTGGGCATCGAGGAATTCTGCGCTGTTTGGCGCAAGGATTTGGGCAAGGCGCAGGTTTATTTTGCGGAATTCAACAAGTTTTACGCGCGCGCGGGAATTTACAACGAAGGTTCGGTTTCTTACGCCGACAACGGCGCGAGGTTCGCGTTTTTGAGCAAGGCGGCTTTGGAATTTTGCGGCGCGGCAAACTGGATTCCGGACGTAATCCATTGTCACGACTGGACGACGGGCTTTGTTCCGGTTTATCTAAACACGATTTACAGATACGCCCCGATAGGCGGAGCCGCGACGGTCTTTACCATACACAATATGCAGCATCAGGGAATTTTTCCGCGGGAAATATTGGACTATGCGGGGCTGCCCTCCGGAGAAGTCTTCAATTCCCATAACTGCGAGGCTCTTGGCAGCGTGAATTTGATGAAGGGCGCGATTTATAATTCCACGAAAATTTCCACCGTATCACCGACTTACGCAAAGGAAATCCAGACAAGGGAGTACGGCTGCGGCTTGGACGGCTTGCTGCGCTTCAAGGCCGCCGACATGGTCGGAATCATAAACGGCATCGATTATGACGAGTGGAATCCGTCAACAGACAAGTTCCTTCCGGCAAACTATTCGCTTGAAGACATGAAGGGCAAGGAAATTTGCAAAAAGGCGTTGCAGGCGCGTCTCGGACTCAAAGCGGATAAAAACGTTCCTGTGTTCGGCGTCGTTTCCCGACTTTACGACCAAAAGGGCTTGGATTTGCTCGCCCACATAATCGATCCTCTGATGTCGAACATGGAAATCCAGCTTGCGATTGTCGGAAGCGGGGAGCAGTGGCTTGAAAATTCGTTCAAGCGTTTTGCAAATGTTTATCAGGGTAGGGTCGGGGTGCATATCGGATACGACAATGCGCTATCCCACCTGCTTGAAGCCGGCGCGGACTTCTTCCTGATGCCGAGCAGATTTGAACCTTGCGGCTTGAACCAGCTTTACTCTATGGCTTACGGCACTCCGCCGATAGTCCGCCATACGGGCGGATTGGCGGATACCGTCGCGCAGTATGTCGAAGACGGCGCAAAAGGCGACGGTTTCGTTTTTTACGACGCGACGACCTCCGCTTTGTACAACACGATAGGCTGGGCTTGCTCCACGTTTTACGACCGCAAAAAAGATTTGGAAAATTTGCGCGCAAACGGAATGAAAAAGGACTTCTCCTGGCAAAATTCCGCAAACGATTATGCAAAGCTTTACGCTTGGGCAAAAAAACAGCGCAGCGGCTTAATGTGATATGGCGTTTGTTCGTTCCGCACAGCGTTCTTACGATCGCGCAGCATTGGAAGAATGGTTTGAGAGTTTTGACTTCTCGTGGGAGTCGAAATTCTCTTTGCGCGAATTGAAGGCGGGGCGAAAGCTGTATACGGAGGGGGCTGTCCGCGAATTGGAGCTTCGCAAAAACTACGCGAGCGCAAATTTAAAATTCGAGGACGGGTCGATGCGTTATTGCGTTATTGATTTCGACAAAGGCTCTTTCAGCCTCAGGGGGTCGAGCGGGGACGATTTCATTGATTGCGTCTGCGCCGTTGCGGGGCTGTATGAAGTCGAGGAGCTTATGGCGGACGAATTGCCGCCGCTAAAATTTGTAGCGCCAAAAAAAACAGCCTCTTCGGACGTTCCCGAAGCGAAATCCCCCTTGAAAACAGGGAATTCCGAAATTCCCGAAGAAGGCGCGATGAAGCTTTCGCTTGTCTTCAAGCTGAGGCGCGACAGTTTTATATTTGCGTCTTACTGGAAAACCGCGTCGGGATTGAAGCCGGCATTCGGCGATTCGGCGATTCGCGCCGACGCTCTAAATAAAAAAGAGAGGGAAAAGCTTGTAAGGCTTGCCTCTTTGGCTCGAAAATCCGGATTTTCTTACGACGGAAAAAACCATATTCTTTCGGACGCGGCTTCTTTTCCGCGCGCCGCGTCAAATGCCGTTAAGCATTGGCGGAAATATTTCGACGTGCCTAAAAACGCCGATTTGGAATTGGTCTTGAAGGGTGTCAGAAATCTAAGCTTTGACATCTCTCTTTTCTCTTCCGATTCGGGCAATTTTTCGGCCGATTTTTACGCGTCTTTGGACGGCGAAAAAATAGGGTTCGACGAGCTTAAAATTTTGGACGGGTTGGACGGAAGATGCGCGGTTTTGCCAAAGAGGGGCTTGGTGCGCTTGTCCCGGAAGGACGAAACTTTGATTTCTTCCGCAAAACAGGCTTTTGAGCTGTTCGGGGGAAAACCTCCGAGGTATATGCTTTTTACTCTGTTTGACGATTCCGCCGTGAAGCTTTCAAAAGAGCTCGAAGATTGGAAAAAATCCCTGCGCGCCTCTGCGGAGCTTCCCGAAAATTTAGATTTTTTGCGCAATTATCAGCGCGACGGCGTATCAAAAATCCTGTCCGTTTTTTCGAGCGGATGCTCGATGCTTCTTGCCGACGAAATGGGGCTTGGCAAAACCGTCCAGTCTCTTGCGGCAATTTCGACAATGTACGATTTGTCGAAAAACTTTTTGATAGTCTGCCCTGCGAGCGTAATTCCGGTATGGAGAAGCGAAATTGAAAAATTTTTCCCGCATTTAAGAAGCAGAATTTTAGATTCGGGCGGCGATTTTTCGGCGGAAAGCGGAATCATTTGGCTTGCGAGCTATACCCAGCTTAGGCGCAATAGGCAAAAGCTTGAAAATGCCGAATTTGAAATGGCGGTATTGGACGAGGCGCAGTACATCAAAAATCCCGATTCCAAGATTAGCGCCACATGCATGTCGATAAAGTCAGGCAAGAGGCTTGCGCTGACAGGCACGCCAATCGAAAACAGGCCGTC
>JAGBWO010000095.1 GCA_017629765.1 Opitutales bacterium
AAAGGGACGGCTCTTGGTTCGGAAGATGGGGCGTCAACTATATCTACGGCACATGGTGCGTTTTAACGGCGCTTGCAAGAGTCGGAGAGACTGCCGAAAATCCGCGCGCAAAAAAGGCTCTCGACTGGATTTTGTCGAAGCAAAACGAAGACGGAGGCTGGGGCGAAACCGCCGAAACCTATATGAGCCCGTCAAGCGCGGGAAAATCGGGAGTTTCGACTGCGTCGCAAACCGCTTGGGCGTTGATTGCTCTCGGCTCGTTCGGCTACGGGGACGAAGCGTTCGCAAAAGGCATAAAATTTTTGGAAAATTCGCAGACAAAAGAAGGCACTTGGGAGGAATTTGAATTCACGGGGTCTGGATTTCCGGGCTACGGTTTGGGGGCGAAAGTCGATTTGCAAAACGGCGCGCCTCTTCCGCAGGGCAAGGAGCTTTCGCGCGGATTTATGCTGCGCTACGGCTATTACTGCCATTACTTTCCGATTATGGCAATTTCAAAGGGCTTGAAATGAAAAACACGAAGGATTTGATTCTCGCAAACACTTTCGTTCTGCTTCTTAAAAAAGGCTACGACAGCGTGTCAATCAGCGATATCGCCGCAAAAATCGGCATGTCGCGCGGCTTGATTTACAGGTACTTCGACGATAAGTCGGATTTGATTTTCGAGTCCTGCAAAAAATTCTTTTTGGAAGAGTTTTTAACCGATATCGAAGAAATTTCTTTGGAGCAGTGCATAGAGCAGTTCATAAAAAATTTGAAGCGCGTCATTAAAATGCTTTCTGAAATCGCCGGCGAAACGATAGACGTTCTGAAATACAATCTGCTTTACGCGGAAGTCCTGATGCGCGACGCAAGGCTGAAAAACTCCGCGCGTGATTGGACGCTTTATTTGAAGAAAAACGTGCTAAGCAGGGCAAAGAAAAGCGGCGAAATAAAAAATCTTCCCGATACTTTTATCCAAAACGTGTTTTTGGATATATTGAGCAGGGTCTCGTATTTTCATAAAGAGCCGTCAGCCGAATATTGCATAAAGGCAATCATAAACGATATTCGTATATTTTATAAACTCATAAGGGCGTAGAATTTTTTTTTGAATTGATAAAATTGCAAAAAAAAATTGCCGAAGAAGGAAGATTTTGCTTGCTTAAAATGGCAATATGCTGTTTTCTTTAATACTTTCAAATTTGCGAAATCGGATTTGAAAATTTAAGATGGAGAGGTGGCAGAGTGGCCGAATGCGCTGGTTTGCTAAACCGGTATAGGGCTTTAAAACCCTATCGTGAGTTCGAATCTCATCCTCTCCGTATAAAATTTAAAATGCGAACTGTGTTGGACATGGTTCGCATTTTTCTTTTATCTGCATATCACTACGCGACTTGCGAAAAACAAGTGTCCAACGCAAGTTCGCGATAAGGCACTCCTAATAATGCCCAAAATAAGCGATTTTTACCCTAAAAACCCTCATTTTTTAGGGCAAGTGTTGGACACATTTTAGTAGCCTTTTCAATGCTGAAAAATTGCCTATCTTTTGGCATTTTACTGAGCCTATCCAATGCTCTGAAACTAAGAATCTCGCTCTCAGTTTTAGCTTTTATGTTTAACACAT
>JAGBWO010000013.1 GCA_017629765.1 Opitutales bacterium
CAAGGGTGTGTTTTTTTACTTCCGGCTCAACTTCCGCGCCTAAAATGATTGAAAAAACATTCGCGACGCTAAGCGACGAAACCCGCAACAGCGCAAGCCTTATGGGACGTTTTGAAGACTGCGTTTTGGTTTCAACCTGCGAGCCTTTCCACCTGTACGGAATGCTTTGGCGGCTTCTTTATCCGATGTCGCTTCAAATGCCGGCCCATTCTGCAACCATAAAATCCCCCGAAACCCTCATTGCAATCCAAAGGCAAAATGCGAAAATTTTGTTTGTAACAACGCCGTCTTTTATCGAAGCGGTGGCAAGGCACCGGGAGCTTTACGACTTCCCGCAAAACATCGCGGCAATTACAACGAGCGGAGGGCTTTTAAAGCCAAAAGCGTGCGGCGATGCAAAGGAAATTTGGGGCGCAACCCCAACTGAAATTTTCGGAAGCACCGAAAGCGGAGGAATCGCAAGCAGAAACAGGAGCGTTTCCGACCATTGGAGCGTTTTTAGAGAAGTCGAAATAGGGACAGACAACCGCGGATGCCTAAATGCAAAATCGCCCTACGCGCTCGGCGGCAAATTTCAAACAAACGACATTGCGGAAATCTTTGACGGCGGCAGAAAATTCAACTTCTTGGGGCGCATCGACAGAATCATTAAAATCGGCGAAACGCAGCTTAATATTCCCGACCTTGAAAACGAAGTTTTATCGCACAAATTTGTCGAAAACTGCCATGTGGATTTTGAAGGCGGCGCGCTGAGGGCGCTTGTTGTTTTAAATTCCGAAGGAAGGCGGTTTTTCATGAAAAACGGTCGCCTGAAACTTTTAAACGAAATAAACGGCGGCATAAGAAAAAACTTCGATTCAAAGTTTTCGCTCCGAAAAATAAAGGTTGTAAATTCAATTCCGATGAACGCCCAGGGCAAAATTTTGAGGGGGGATATCGGAAAAACTTTTGATTTAAAAATGGACGACCCCATCATTTGCCGCTTGGATAAAAACGATTCGGGCGCGGATTTAGACGTTTTTTTCGCCGCCGAAAGCGCCTATTTTAACGGGCATTTTCCGATGGCTAAAATTCTGCCGGGCGCCGTACAGCTCCATTTTGCCGTGGAGTTCGCCAAGAAATTTTTGAAAGAAACAGGCGCTCTCAAGCGCGTAAAAAGGCTGAAATTTTCAAGCATAATAAGGCCCTGCGAAACCGTCTCAATATCCATAAAAAAGCAGAACGGCTCTTCGTGCGCCTTCTCTTATTCAAAAAATGGCGCGCCCTGCTCTTCGGGCGTTTTGGAATTTTAAAAATGCACAAGCTTGCGATAGTGGTTCCGATTTTCAACCATGCAAAACAGTTTAAGGAATTTCTGCCGAAACTGCTCTCGCTCGGCGCGCCCGTAATACTCGTTGACGACGGAAGCCGCGAAGCCGAAGAGCTTGAAATTATCGCAAAAGAAAACGGGCTGATTTTTGCAAGAAACGAAAAAAATCTCGGAAAAGGAGCGGCGTTTTGCCTCGGAGCAAAAAAAGCGGATAAGCTCGGCTTTACGCATATATTTCAAATAGACGCCGACGGACAGCACGGCATTGATTCGTTTGAAAATTTCAAAAAGGCATCGATGGAAAATCCGGACGCGGTGGTAAACGGATGCCCCGTTTACAGGAATGCTCCCGCCTCGCGGTTTTACGGAAGGAAGATAACGAATTTTTGGGTCTCCCTCGAAGTTCCGCGCGTAAAAATCCGCGACGCAATGTGCGGATTTAGAATTTACCCCCTGCGGGAAGTTTTAAAAGTCCTGCCAAGCTTGAAATTCGCAAGAATGGGGTTCGACATTGAGATCATCGTCCGCCTTGCAAGGGCGAAATGCAGAATAGTAAATATGGACGTCGCCGTAGACTATCCCGAAAACGGCGCGTCAAATTTCAGGATGGTAAAGGACA
>JAGBWO010000096.1 GCA_017629765.1 Opitutales bacterium
AAAAAGGAAAACGACTTCGTCAAGGCTGTTGATGTGGTTGACAGCGGTTCAACACTGCTAATCGCGGGCGAGCTCGGGCAGGGCAAGCGCACGAATTACGACGAATACCGCATTCAAAACCGCGGCGGTTCGGGCGTGATTGCAATCAAAACGCACGGCGTTGCCGGAGCTTTGTCTGTCCGCGAAGACGATGAAATTATGATGTTTACCCAGGGAGGGCAGGCAGTGCGCTCTCCGGTTAAGGGCATTCGCGTGATTGGCAGAACAACTCAGGGCGTGCGTCTTATAAATCTTGCGGAAGGCGACAAGCTCGTCGGCATATCGCGCGTTGTCAACACCCGCGACGGCGACGATGTTCCCGCTGAAGACGGCGTTGCCGAAGGCGGTTCCGACGCATCTAACGAACCCGCGCAGGAATAATTCATCCGTTCATTTTAGCGGCGGAAGGGTTTTCCTTCCGCCGTTTTTGTCGGATTGGCGTGTAATAAAAAAATGTTTACTTTTTGGTAAAAATATGAATTATTCTTTTATATATTTTTACTAATACGGTTTTCGGATGAAGAGGTATTTAAAAGTTAAGAGGGCAATGGATATTTTTATGTCTGTTTCTCTTATTGTGGCTTTATCCCCGATATTGTTGGTCGGTTATTTGCTCTCAAAAATTTTCGTTTCCAAAAAGGCATTGTTTATTCAAGAGCGCGGAGGTTTGTACGAGAAACGGATTTACGTTTACAAACTGAAAACAATGAAAGACGCTTTTGATAAGGATGGAAATCTTCTTCCCGATGAATACAGAATTTGCAAGGTCGGCTCTTTTTTGAGGCGTTTTTCAATCGACGAGCTTCCGCAGCTTTTCAATGTTTTGAAGGGCGATATGTCTATGATAGGCCCTCGTCCGCTTATGATTTCCACTGTTGAAAGTATGCCTCAGCAGTATCGCCGCAGGTCGAGCGTTTTGCCGGGAATTACGGGGCTTGCCCAAGTCAACGGCCGCAACAATTTAAAGTACAGCGTAAAGTATTCTTTCGACATTGAATATGTTGACAACATTTCGTTTTGGCTCGATATAAAGATTATATTTTTAACAATTTTTGCCGTATTGTTTGCGGATGACAGCACGAAATACACTGCTGTTCAAGAGCTTGACGACGTTGGCGGGGTAGATCATGACCCCCGCGTCAAAAAATAAAAAAACGGAATAAAACGGAATGGGCAAAAAAACAAAAAATCTAAAAGATAAAGAGCTAACGCTTCCGTAGTAGATAGATTTTTTGCCCATTCCTCGCGCTCCATGTTGGCTTTTACTTCGACTTGCGGACGTAAGTCCGCCGACGCTCGTAAAAGCGCAACAGCATCGCGCGTTTCTTCCGTTTTTTACGTATCAAAGCCCACACCTATCAAGCATCACAACTTTTACAGCTTCGCAACCGTAAAAGAAGTCTTTTCATTTGTACTTGCTACGCTCGGCTCTTTGCCTTTCGGCAAAGCTACCCACGCAAGCGTGGTCAGCTCCCCGTTCGCAGAACACAACAGACAGGGTTCCCAAAAATGTTTTTGAAGAAAACTTTTTGGGATGTACTCATCGCGCATTTATTCCGTTTTTTGCGTCCCCAAAGTTTCCACCTATCAAACATCTAAAAGATAAAGAGCTGACGCTTCCGTAGTAGATAGATTTTTTGCCCATTTGTACTCACATTTACATTTCGACATGTTTGAATCCTAAATCTTTTATTGCGAAGTTGCTTGATAGGTTGTGTAAAAAATAAGTCCTAATTTAAATTCAGCTACTTGATACGTTATGTTGGAATGGGTACGGGATTGCATCAAGCTGTTTGATAGGTGTGGGCTTTGATACGTAAAAAACGGAAGAAATGCCCGATGCTCTTGCGGATTTCGAGGCGTCAGCGTACAAATGTACGCAAGTCCGAAGAAATCCCAAGATGGAGGGCAAGGAATGAAAAGGCTTCTTTTACGGTTGCGAAGCTCTATCTTTCATTTCTTATGAAATGCCTTTTCATTCCGTTTCATTCCGTTTTATTCCGTTTTTTTCCATTTTTTGCCGAATAAATATGACAAAATACTGTATAGCTTGGGCAAATACATCATCGGCGGAATTAATATGTACAACAAAAATATAATCGTGAAACTGTAAACGCCCATGTAAAGAATTAAAAATATGCACGCTATTATCGCTACAAAAGAGCGGATTCTCGCGCTGGTATTCCAGTTTATATGCTTAAAAGAAGGATAGGGAATATTGCTTATCATCAAAAATGAAATAAGCAGCATTACGGGCACTATCCAAAGCGTGTAGTTCCAAAGATCCAAATGCAGCATTGTAAGCGCGATTGAAGACATTGCTCCCGCCGCCGCCGGAACCGGAAGCCCGCTGAAATCCCCTTTCTCGTATTTTTCGTGGCCCGCGATATACGGGTTTGTGATTACGTTGAAGCGCGCAAGGCGAATGCATCCGCAAAGAAGATATATGAACGCGACAAACCATCCGATGGGCGATATGAAACTTTGCATTCTAACCGAAAATTGCTCGTGCATCGGATTTAAAGTCAAGAGGAAAGTCAAAAGGCTTGGAGCGACGCCGAAGGCTATGGAGTCTGCAATGGAGTCGAATTCTTTGCCAAACAGCGAAGTTTTGCCGCTTGCGCGGGCGACTCTGCCGTCGAGGGCGTCACAGAACACTGAAAGCAAAATTGCAAGTATTGCCACGACATAGTAGCTTGCGCTCGGATTTGTTTGCGGATCTGTCTTTACGAAGAAATTTGCTATTGTGTGTATTGCCGATTCCGTTTGGGCGTCAAATCTGCCGCGCATGCAAAGGATTATTGATAAGAAGCCGAAAAACAAATTTCCCGCCGTGAAGAAGTTGGGCAGGATGTAGATTTTGCTTGCCTGATGGACGTTCGCCCAAAGTGTCGGTTTTTCCTGTGTCATAAAAATTTATTATTTCTTCAATGATTCCAAGTATTTCCAGAAATTGTCTTCCTGCTCAATCATTGTTTCTTCCGTAAAGGGGAGCTTGAAGCGGAATACAAAGTCGGCAAGCGTATGCTTGTGCAAGACGTAGTTGGCGGAAATGGTTTGGTTTTGTTCGCTGATTTCAAAGTATATGCGGTAGTCGCCGACGCGCAGCCTGTAAAAATTCTTTCCGAAGCGGTGGAAAGAACCCAGCTCGCTTTTCCCCGACGCCAAGTCTTCGGGGGTGATTGAGCTGAGTTTTTCTATAATCTCGAATTGTGCGGGCTTGGCGAGCTTATTGATTTCGCCCATAGCCTGGTTGCTGAAATTTACCTGGTACATATTAAAAAATCCCCCGAATTAAAATATTGTTAGTTTCAAATTGCAAGTTATATTATCCCCCTTTAATTCCCGATTACGAGAAAAAATTTGAAACTTTTTTTGTATGCGGTTGTTTGTATGGGCGTAAACCGATTTAAACCATAACCCCGGAACTATTATGAAGACGAAAAAATTAATATCTATTATTTGCACTCTTTCGTTTGCCGCGATGCCCATATTTGCGGAAGACGGTGCGCCAAAGCAGGAACAGCCTGCAAATGCGGAGTCCCAGACAAAGCTTCCCGAGTCGTTTAAAAACAGAATGTTAAAGCAGTTTGATAAAGACGGCGACGGGTACTTGAACGAGGCGGAGCTTGCGGAGGCGAAAGCCTCTCTCAAAGAGCGCCGCAAGCGTTTCGAGGAAATGCAGAAAAAGCATGCCGAGGGCGTTCTGAAAGAGTTTGACAAGGACGGCGACGGCAAGCTTTCGGCGGAAGAATTGGTGCCGCTAATAGAAAAACAGCGCAGAATGTTTGCGGATATGTCTTTGAGGCGCGGGCGTCCCGACGGGGTTCCGCAGGTTCGCGGCGAAAGATTGCGCCCCAAAGGCGCAATGATGCCTCCGCCCCCGAATGCCGGCGGCGAAACTCCTCCCCCGCCTCCGAATGCGGACGAAGCCGCGCCCCGACAAAAACAACTGCGCCCTGACAGGAGGCAAATGCTTAGGGATAGGTCAAGATTTCGCCGTCCGATGCCCGAAGATTTGGATGAACTTGCCCTTCCAAAAGCAGAAGCAAAGGCACAGTAGTTAAAATTTTGAAAAACAAAAGCGCGAAAACCGAATGGATTTCGCGTTTTTTTGTGGACATTGAAAGAGGGGAGTCTATTTTTTATACACAATTATGGCTTTGCGTAAAATTGAAAAAGTAGAGGGCAGGGGCGTTTTTGTTCCCGGCAACGATATTGATACCGACAGAATTATCCCCGCGCGTTTTATGGTTTGCGTGACTTTTGAAGGCTTGGGGCAGTACGCTTTTTATGACGAGCGCAAAAATGCGGACGGCAGCGACAAAAAGCATCCGCTTACAGATGCCCGCTTCAAGGGGGCATCGATTCTTCTAAGCGGCGCAAATTTCGGCTGCGGTTCCTCGCGCGAGCATGCTCCGCAGTCTCTTTGGCATTACGGCTTCCGCGCAATCATTGCCGAAAGTTTCGCCGAAATTTTCTTCGGCAATTCCACGACAATCGGCATACCCTGCGTATCGGCAAGCTCTTCCGACATCGCAAAAATCGCGGCGTTGGTTGAGGAAGATCCGAATGCCGAAATAGTTGTCGATTTGGAAAAACTTGAAATATCCTGCAAGGATTTTTCCTGCAAATGCTCTATGCCGGAGAATTCCCGCAAAGCACTTTGCAACGGTGTTTGGGACCCAATCGCGGAGCTTTTGGAGGCGGAAGCGGAGACGTCAAAGCTTGCCTCCACTCTCCCTTACATGAAGTAGCATGGATTTTCTCTTACAGGGGGCGGGTGTTTTCATTTATCCGCTCGGGCTATGCTCGATAATGGCGCTTTATGTGATTTTGGAGCGTTTGATTTCATTGCGGACTTCAAACGTGGTGCCGAACGCTCTTGTTTCCTCCCTGCTTTCCGGAGATTTGGAAAAGTGCGAGTTGAACGGAAATTCTTCGCTTGGGCGCATTGTCAGATTTTTTAAGGACAACAATCCCGACAGCGAAGAGTTAAAGTCTTTCGCGCGCCTTGAAATGACGCGCCTTGAAAGGGGAATGTTTCTGCTTGACGCCTCAATTTCCGCCGCGCCTCTCTTGGGGCTGCTCGGCACGGTGGCGGGTTTGGTTTCGGTTTTTTCATCGGAATCCGCGCCTACGCAGGAGGCGATATCGCGCGGGGTCGGCTTGGCTTTGTCGACAACCGTTTTGGGGCTTTTGATTGCAATCCCCGCCATTGTCGGGAGTTTGTTTTTGTACCGAAAAATCGACACTCTTTGCGCCCGTTTGGATGTTTGCGCCGAGCGCCTTGTCAAGATGTGCGAAAAAAAATAATTTATGGACTCTCTTGAAAGAAGCCGTCGCCGAAGAAGAAAATTCGAGGTAAACATTGTGCCTATGGTCGATGTCATGACGGTTTTGATTTTCTTTTTTCTGCTTACCATGCAGTTTAAGGAAAACGGGGTGGTGCAAATAAATCCGCCGTCGATGTCTACTTCGGAAAAAGCGCAGGAGAGCGGCAATCCGAACATTCTTGCCGTTAGCAAAGATGGCGAATTTTATTTAAACGAAAAAAAAATGCCGATAGATGAAATATCGGAAACGCTGAAAAAAAACGCCGAATCAGATAAAGAGGCATCGGTTTTGCTTTTGGGAGACGAGCTTGCAAAATACGGCGACATTGCAAAGGCGGTTGACTGCGTGCGGGCGGCTAAAATAAAGAAGCTGCGCATTCGAACTTTGCAAAAAAAACCGTGAATTTGCCTTCGCAAAAACAAAAAAAGCTTGCGAAAGGGCGTACAATGGTTTCAATGGTACGTGTTTTATTTTAATGCGCCGTTTTAATTGTGTTTGGCGCATTGCCGAATTTCTCGCAAATTTTATTTTTTGTTAGGTTTTGATTTGTTCGGAGTTTTTGGCGTTAAAAAATTACAAGATATTCTATGCAAGATTTTGAAAATAATTCTTACGGCGGCAATGGCGACGGCATAAACAGGCGCGATAGCCGCTTCAACCGCGCGCGCCAAAACAACCGCAGGCGCTTTAATTCAAACGGCCGCGCGCGCCAAAATTGGAACAGGCGCCAAAACATTCCTTCGGAAAACGGCGAGCCTCGATGCGCCGAGCAGGAGCTCGAAATCATAAAAGTCGAGGGGATTTTCGATTTCACCGCAAACAATAACGGCGTATTGCTCGACCCTAAACACGGCGGCAAAACCCGCCCCACCGACACATATGTTTCAAGGGAGCTTGTGCGCAGGTTCGGCTTGAAAAGAGGGCAGTACATTGTAGGCAACGCGCACCGGGCGCAAAATCACCGCAATCCCAAACTGCGCTTTATCGAAACCATTGACGGGGTGGGGTGTCTTGAACGCAAAAATGTGCAGCCCTTCCAAAACTTGACAACAATCGCTCCCGATGAAAAGTTGAATTTGGAAACTTCGGACGGCAGAATGACTAACCGCGTGATAGACATTTTTTGCCCGATTGGCAAAGGCACGCGCGGCTTGATTGTCGCTCCCCCGCGCACGGGCAAGACCACGCTTTTGAAGGACATAGCCTTCGGCGTTTTGGAAAATCATCCCGAATGCCATTTGATTATTTTGCTTGTCGATGAGCGTCCCGAAGAGGTTACCGATTTCAGAATGGATTTGCCGAAAGCCGAAATATTCGCCTCTTCAAACGACGAAACAATAAACACGCATATTTCCATTGCCGATTTGGCGATTGAAAGGGCGAAACATCTTGTAGAAGTCGGCAAGGATGTCGTTTTGCTCATGGATTCGCTTACGCGCCTTTCGCGCGCGCACAATTCGGCGAAGTCGGGCGGCGGCAGGACAATGTCGGGAGGTCTTGATATCCGCGCGCTCGAACGCCCGCGCCAGATTTTTTCAGCCGCAAGAAATACGGAAGAGGCAGGGAGCCTTACAATAGTCGCGTCCGCCCTGATAGAAACAGGGTCGAGAATGGACGAGCTTATTTTCCAAGAGTTCAAAGGCACGGGCAACATGGAAATGGTTTTGGACAGGAAAATCGCAGAGCTTAGAATTTGGCCCGCGATAAATCTTGCGGCATCGGGAACGAGGCGCGAAGAATTGCTTTTATCCGACAAGGAAATGGAAGCTTCCGCATTTTTAAGAAGAGCCATGGCAAATTCAAAGAACGAAGACGCCGTAGAAACTTTAATCGAAAGAATGAGGCAGACAAAAACAAACGCCGAGTTTTTGAATTTGATTTTATAAATTT
>JAGBWO010000097.1 GCA_017629765.1 Opitutales bacterium
AACTCTTCGCTTGCCCTGATTGCCTCGGCTGCGGCGTCTTTTTCAAATTCCCTTGCAAGCCCCCCCCGCATAATAAGCCCCCGTTTTTTGCGGGGATCGTATATGCGTTTCAACTCTCTGTTCAGGGCGCGGCTTGAAATTGAAAGCCCGAAGTTTTCCGCCGCCACGTCGTGGATTAAATGGGCTTCGTCCAAAACGCACATATCGTTTGAAAACAAAATTCCCTTCGAGCCTATTTCGCTCGCCGCGCCGCTTGCAATAAGCGAAAACAGGAGGCTGTGGTTTATGATTATTACGTCGGCTCCCGCGATTTTCTTTTTGGCTTTCTGGTAGAAGCAAAGCCCGTCGGAGCAGTTTTTGGGAGTGCATGACGAGGAATCTGCGTTTACCCATCCCCAAACTTCCGGCATCGGCGGAGGGTTCAGCTCTTCGTAAAGCCCCGTTTCTGTTGTCAGCGCCCATTCGCGTATTCTTTCAAGCTCTGAAGCTTCCCTGCTTTCAAAAAGCTCGGTTTTTTCCGCGATAGCCCTGCGCAGGCGCGTTGTGCATAAATAATTCGCCCGGCCTACTAAAAAAGCGGTTTTGAAGTCCGCAAATTCGCGCAGGGTTTCGTCGCGGGCAAAAAGCAGTTTAACAAGCGGCAAATCCTTGTTTAGAATCTGCTGTTGAAGGGCTATCGTGTTTGTCGAAACTATAAGAGGGCGCCTTGTTCTTTTTGCGGCGATAATTCCCGGTATCAAATACGCGAGGCTTTTTCCGACCCCAGTGCCTGCTTCAAAAACCAAAGGAGTGTCGGCTTCAAAAGCCTGGGCGCAAAATCTCGACATTTCCTCCTGCTCGGGGCGGTGCTCAAACCCGAGATATTCCTGCATTGCGCCGCCCTCCTTGAAAATGGCATCGCTTGTTTCCGAAAGGAAAAGCGGCTGTTTTACGTCGGGGGAATACATTTGCGGCGCGCTGGCGGATTTTCGGGTTAAAGCGCTATGCGCGCTTTTTGAAATTGCGCATATGCTTTGCGGCGCGCATCATGCCGCCGAAAGAGCCGAAAATGTCGCATACTGCGCTCGGCTCGTAGCCGCTGTGAAGCATGCAGTCTTTGCATTCGGGGCGGGTACCGTTATGCCCGAGCTTGTATTGGTCGATGCATTCCAAGAGTTCTTTGTAGGTCTTGACGTATCCGTCGTTAATGAGATAGCATGGCTTTTGCCACCCGAAAATGCTGTAGCACGGGTTGCCCCACGGAGTGCATTCGTATTCCTGCTCCCCTTTGAGGAATGCGAGGAAGCTTGGAGAGTGGTTGAAAACCCATTTCGGATCGGGATTGGACAAAATCTTGCGGAAGAGTTCGACCGTCTTTTTGCGTTCGAGGAAGATGTCTTGGCTTGCAGCCTTTTCATAGGGAAATCCGGGGGAAATCATCATTCCTTCGACGCCGAGAGACATTGTTTCGTCAAAATGTCTGCGGACGAGCTCTGGGTCGGCGTTGTTGAAAATCGTGGTGTTTGTTGTGACTCTGAAACCTCTTTTTACGGCTTCTTTGATTGCTTCAACCGCTATTTTGTGCGCTCCCTGCTTATTTACAGACTTGTCGTGGACTTCTTCGACGCCGTCTAAATGTATTCCAAGGGAGAAAAATTTGTTCGGCTTGTAAAGGTCGATTTTTTTCAGCAAAATCTGGGCGTTTGTGCACATGTAAATGTACTTTTTGCGGTCGATGAAGCCCTGTATCATTTCCGGCATTTCAGGATGGATTAGGGGCTCCCCGCCCGCGATGCTCACCATCGGCGCGCCGCATTCTTCTATCGCAGCCCATGCGTCCTCTTTCGGCATTCTCTTTTCGAGAATTTCTCTCGGATATTGGATTTTGCCGCATCCCACGCAGTTTAAGTTGCATTGGAAGAGCGGCTCCAGCATCATTACGAGGGGATATCTTTTTACGCCCCTTATTGAATTTCCGATGGCGTATTTCGCCACTGTCATCGCTTGTGAAATCGGTACTGCCATAATTTTTTCTACTCTGAATATTTTTTTTAATCTTTCAACCTTTTTTTAATGCTTGCAAATTTCCGCATATTGATTTTTATGGCATAACTTATGAAAAATATAACAACGAATATTTTTTTGGCTTTCATCGCGTTTGCGTCTTTGCCTTTGAACGCCGATGTTTTTGTTTTGAAAAACGGCGATAAAATTACAGGCGAAGTCGCCTCCAAAACGGAAGACAAAACTTCGGTTCAAACTCCGTACGCATTAATAGAAATTCCAAATACGGAAATCGTTTCCGTGACGGCGCAGAAGCCGACCGATAAAAAACAGGAGGAGCTTGCAAAAGAGGCCCTGTCTGAAAAGCCGGCAGAAGAGGCTGTTGCGCAAAAATCCCCCGCAAATGCCGGAGCTCCCGCAGAGGGCGCGGCCGAAGAGAAGTCTTTTATCGACGAATATAAGGACTTTAT
>JAGBWO010000098.1 GCA_017629765.1 Opitutales bacterium
GCCGCGGGTCGCCCTGCCCTGCGCGCGCAAATCGTTTTCGCTAAACCTAATAGACATTCCTGCATAGGTTATAAGAACCACTTCGGAATCTTTTTCAGCCAAAACAACGCCTATCAAGTCGTCGCCTTCGTCCAAATTGATGCCTATTATGCCTCCCTTGCGGCAGTTCTTATAGTCGGAAAGAATGGTCTTTTTCACGACGCCGTTTTTGGTCGCCATAATAAGGCTCTTGTCGGCGTCGTCCAAATTCTTGACGCAAATCATTGCCGCGACTTTTTCATCAGGCTGCAAGTCCAAAACGTTCTTTATTGAACGCCCCTTTGAAGTTCTGGTGCCTTCGGGAATTTCATAAACCTTGTGGACATACACTCTGCCGTTGTTCATAAAGAACATTATGTAGTCGTGCGTGGAAGCCGTGAAGAGGTGTTCGATGAAGTCTTCGTCGTACTGTCCGGAACCGATTACTCCCTTTCCGCCGCGCTTTTGAGAGCGGTATGCGCTCACGCCCGTGCGCTTGATAAAGCCGTTGTGCGAAACCGTAATGATGCAGCCTTCATTTGCGATTACATCTTCCATGCGGAATTCGCCCTCTTCAGCAACAATCTGCGTGCGGCGTTCGCCCGCATACTTCTTGCGCATTTCCTGCAAGTCTTCCTTGATAACTTTCAAAAGTTTTTGCTCGTTTTCAAGAATTGAGCGGTACTCCTGAATGAGTTTCATAAGCTCCATGTACTCGTTCTCGATTTTTTCGCGTTCAAGACCCGTAAGCTGGTAGAGCCTCATATCCAAGATTGCGTTTGTCTGACGCTCGGAAAGCGGATATTTCGCCATCAATGAAGACTTGGCTTCGTCGCGGTTTTTGCTTGCGCGGATAATCTTTACAAAATCGTCGAGATTGTTGAGCGCGATTTTAAAGCCTTCCAAAATATGCGCCCTGTCTTCCGCCTTTCGAAGGAGGAACTGGGTGCGGCGGTAAACTACTTCGCGGCGGTGCTCGATGTAGCACTCTATCATTTCCTTGATGTTCATCTGCTTTGGCCTGCGCTTGTCAAGAGCAAGCAAAATCGCGCCGAAAGAAGATTCAAGCGGGGTATGCTTGTAGAGCTTGTTCAAAACGACTCTCGGAGCTTCTCCGCGCTTCAGCTCTATGACAATGCGCGTATTCTTGTCTGATTCGTCGCGCAAGTCGCTGACTTCGGTGATGACTTTTTCGCTTACCAAATCCGCAATTTTTTCGACCAAAGCGGCGCGGTTCACATTGTACGGGATTTCGGTTATTACAATCTGCTCCTTGCCGTTTTTAAGGTCTTCGACATGCGCGACGCCGCGCATTCTGACGATGCCCTTGCCGGTTTTCATATAGCTTTCTATGCCGCTTCGGCCAGTGATTACGCCGCCTGTCGGGAAATCGGGGCCGGGCAAAAGCCTTATGATTTCGTCAATGGAAATTGACGGATTGTCGATAATCGCGCAAGTGGCGTCGATTATCTCGCCCAAATTGTGTGGCGGAATGTTTGTGGTCATACCGACAGCGATACCCGTTGAGCCGTTCATGAGAAGAGCGGGCAAGGCGGAGGGCAAAACGGAAGGCTCGGTTGTCGATTCCTTGTAGTTGGGAACAAAATCGACAGTATCCTCGTCGATGTCGCGCAAAAGCTCTTCGGCAAGGGCGCTCAATTTACATTCTGTGTATCGGTACGCCGCCGCGCTGTCGCCGTCGATTGAACCAAAATTGCCCTGCGGCATAACGAGCGGATAGCCCATAACCCAGTCCTGCGCAAGACGCACCAAAGTGTCGTAAACTGAACTGTCGCCGTGTGGGTGGTAGTTTTTAAGAACTTCGCCGACGACGCCCGCGCACTTGTCAAAAGCCCTGTTGTGGAGCAGCCCTTCGCGCAGCATTGCGTACAAAATTCTGCGCTGCACAGGCTTCATGCCGTCTCGCACATCGGGCAGCGCGCGGGAAATAATGACCGACATCGAATAGTCGATGTATGCGCCCTGCATTATGTCGGTAATGCTGGCGGGCAATACTTTTTCGTTTTCTGCGTACATAGTCTAAAAAATTCCTTCCAAAATCAGATGTCCAAATAAGATGCGTTTAGCGCGTTGTCTTCAATAAACGCGCGTCGTATCGGCACGTCTTCGCCCATAAGCATCGCAAAAGTGCTGTCCGCCAAAGCGGCGTCTTCAATGGAAACGCGCAATAGAGTGCGCTTTTCCGGGTCCATAGTTGTTTCGTAAAGCTGGTCCGGATTCATTTCGCCCAAGCCTTTATAACGCTGTATCGACATTCCGCGCTTGCCAAGCTCGCGTATCTTCGCGACCATTTCAAGGGCGGTGAATATTGTTTCCTGCGCCACAATTCCGCCGTCGGCGTTCTTTTCGACAAGCTTGAAGCGCGGCTCGTCGGAAGGAGAATAAGCCTTGTCGTCAAAGCCGAGCTTTTCCAAATCCTGCAAGACTTTTTCGATTTGGTGGGCTTCATAAATCTCGTAAACGCCTATGCGCTGCTGGACCTTGTTGCCGTTCTCGTCGAGAACCTCGCGTACGGTAGCCGCGCTGAAAAGGTCTTCGGTGTTGTCAAACTCGACAAAGAACTGCGAACGCTCCTCGTCGTTAAAGAGGAAGCGGAATTCCTCTTTGTTGCCTGTGCGAATGCGGGCAACATAGCGCGGCATAAGGCCGTTCCTGCCCGAATTTATGTAGGAAGAGAACTGGCAGCCGTAGCGCGTAATGCCGCTTGACAATGTTTCAAGCCTCGACAAAAGCTCGACGATTTTATCAACCTTCGACGAATTGAATTCGAGATTGTCCGACAAGCGCACAAGCGTCAAATTCTCAGAGCCGAGCTCAATCAAAATCTTGTTCATTTCCGCATCGTTCATAACGTAGCGCTCATTCTTGCGGCGTTTGATTTTGTAAAGGGGAGGCTGCGCGATATAAACATAGCCGTTTTCAATCAAGCCACGCATTTGGCGGAAGAAGAAAGTGAGAAGCAAAGTTCTGATGTGGGAACCGTCAACATCGGCATCCGTCATAATCACGATTTTGTGGTAGCGCGCCTTGGAAATATCGAATGCGCCTTCGCCCTCTTCGCCAATGCCGGTACCGCAGGCGGTAATCATCGTCTTGATTTCATTGTTGCCCAAAACCTTGTCAAGACGCGCTTTTTCAACGTTTATAACCTTGCCGCGCAAAGGCAAAATCGCCTGATAGCGCCTGTCGCGCCCCTGTTTTGCGGAACCGCCGGCGGAGTCGCCTTCGACCAAGTAAAGCTCGCACAAAGACGGGTCTTTTTCCGAGCAGTCGGCAAGCTTTCCAGGAAGCCCCCCCGCGCTGATTGCGGTCTTGCGGACAGTTTCGCGGGCTTTTCTTGCAGCTTCTCTTGCGCGCGCCGCATTGATTGTCTTTTCAATGATGCGCTTTGCTATTTGCGGATTTGTCTCGAAATAATATTTCAAATTTTCGCCGACAACCTTTTGAACAATACCGTCAACTTCGCTGTTTGAAAGCTTTGTCTTTGTCTGGCCCTCAAAGCGGGGTTCGGGTACTTTCACGGAAATCACGGCAGTCAGACCTTCGCGGACGTCGTCGCCCGAAATTTTGATGTCCTTGTCTTTCTTTTCCTTCAAGAGATTGTTTGCGGAAGCGTAGTTGTTTATTACGCGCGTAAGGGCGGTTCTGAATCCGCTCAAATGCGTGCCGCCTTCAACATTGAAAATAGAGTTCGCGTAAGCGTAAATCTGGTCGGTGTAAGAGTCGTTGTACTGCAAGGCGATGTCGACCATTATCTTGCCGCCCGACGGAGCTTCGGCATCTCCCGAAAATGAAATAACCTTCGGGTTTACGACGTTTTTCGCCTTGTTCAAGAAAAGGACGTATTCGGCGATGCCATCCTTAAAGCAGAATTCTTCTTCCTTGTTTATGCGCTCGTCCGACAGCACAATGCGAACTCCAGGGTTTAGGAAAGCGAGTTCGCGCAAGCGCTTTGCAAGGATTTCATATTTGAATTCGCGCGTTTCCTCGAAAATCACAGGGTCGGGCAAGAAAGTTATTTTCGTGCCGGTCGTTTTCGTCGAACCGGTGATTTCCATTTTGCGCGTGGTCTTGCCGCGCGAAAATTCCATTCTGTGAATTTTGCCGTCCCTGCGGACTTCAACTGAAAATTCGATTGACACTGCGTTTACGCACTTTGCGCCCACCCCGTGCAAACCGCCCGAAACCTGATAGGCGCCTTTGCCGAACTTGCCGCCCGCGTGAAGGTTTGTCATTACAAGCTCTAAGGCGGGAATTTTATATGTGGGATGGATGTCCACAGGAATGCCGCGCCCGTTGTCTTCAATGGAGCACGCGCCGTCGGAATGCACGGAAACCTTTATGACAGTGCAATACCCCGCCAAAGCTTCGTCTATGGAATTGTCCACGATTTCAAAGACGCAATGGTGCAATCCCCTTTCATGAGTGTCACCGATATACATATCGGGACGTTTTCTTACGCCTTCAAGGCCTTCAAGCTTTTGAATTTTTGAAGCATCGTACTTGTCGTTTTTCTTTATGTCGTCTGCCATTTTTATAGTTTTTTATTTAATAAATTGATTTCGGGAAGAAGGAAATTTGCGCCTATCAAATTTTGCGAAAGCGCATAAAGTTTTTTCAAAAAAATCCGCCGACTTCCCCACTTTTTTCACGCTCATATCCATACTATATAAGCGCATTTGAATTGCAAACTTTTTTAAAAGTTTTTTGCATTTTTTCGGCGCGCCTTTCCATTGCACAACCTATTGTTTTTCAATAATTTGAGTTGAAAAATTCCGACTCCCCCAAAAACC
>JAGBWO010000099.1 GCA_017629765.1 Opitutales bacterium
CCTCTCCAAGGGCAACGATAGCGCTTTCGCTCGCCTCCAAAGCCCACGCATTCCTGCAAGGCAGGGGCTATGTGACCCCGCAGGATATAAAGGACATCGCCCCCGATGTACTGCGCCACCGCATAATCCCCTCCTACGAAGCCGAAGCGGAAGGCGTCACAACCGAAGCGATGGTCAAGGAAATTTTGGACAAAGTCGCGGTTCCCTGATTGGAAACCGCCGCTAAAAAATTTTTGCGAAAATGAGCGACTCCGTAACAGAAATGCTGCGCAAGGTAAGGCGCATAGAAATCGCCACCCGAAAACAGGTAAGCGACGCGATTGCCGGAGCCTACCACAGCGTGTTCAAAGGACAGGGAATGGACTTTGAAGAGGCGCGCGAATACCAGCCGGGCGACGAAATACGAAGCATAGACTGGAACGTGACCGCGCGAACGGGCAAAGCCCATGTAAAAAAATACCGCGAAGAGCGCGAGCTTACAATGATGCTCGCGGTTGACCTCTCCGCAAGCGGCGCTTTCGGCTCGAATTCGCAGACAAAAAGGGAGCTTGAAGCGGAGCTTGCAAGCGTGCTCGCCTTCTCGGCAGCCAAAAACGGAGATAAAGTCGGGCTTGCGCTCTTTACCGATGAAATCGAGCTTATCATCCCTCCACGCAAAGGCAGGAGGCATATTCTGCGCCTGATAAGGGAAATTTTGTTCTTCAAGCCGAAGCATTCGGGAACCGATATCGCAAGCGCGCTGGACGGCATAAACAGGCTTTTGAAACGCCGCGCGATTGTCGTGCTTTTAAGCGATTTTCTGCAAGGCCCAAACGGAATCCTGCCAAATCCGGATTTGCGCGCGCAAGACCCGGTCTTAAAAGCCCTCGACTTAACAAACCGCCGCCACGACTTGATATGCATAAACGTGTTCGACGGCAGGGAAACGGAGCTTCCGAATCTCGGCACGATAGTTTTGGAGGACAGCGAAACAGGAGAGATTGTCGAGCTTGACACATTCTCAAAAGAGCTGACAGACGCATACAAGAATGAAAATTTTAAAAGGATGAAAGACTTTAAAAACGCCCTCGCAAGGATAGGCATAGACTCCTTGAAAATCGAGGCGGGAAAGCCATATATCGTTAAACTTCGCAAATTTTTCGAGGAAAGGAAGCGCAGATGAACGGCGTTTTTGAGGAAATAGACGCATTGACCGGCAAAATCAACCCCACTTTCTGGCAGGAATACTGGGCTTGGTTTGTGGCTGCCGCAATGCTTTTGGCGTTCGCCTTGGGGTTTCTTACGCGCAAAAAGAAAAAGCGCGCCGAAACTCCGCTTGAAAAAGCTTCAATGCAGATAAAAGCGGCGGCCATTTCTAAAACGGACTCCCTTTTCGCCTTCTATGTAAGCGCGGCCGTCAGGGAATATATAAGCGAAGTTTATAAAATGCCCGCCCCCGAACGCACAACCGAAGAGTTTTTAAAAATCGCATCAAATTCCGAAAATCTCGACGAAGACTCAAAAAAACAAATAGCGGAGCTTCTGACTCTTGCCGACCTTGCAAAATTCGCAGGGGCGGAATTCGGAAGCGAAGGAAGGGCAAAAATGTCAAC
>JAGBWO010000100.1 GCA_017629765.1 Opitutales bacterium
AGCGTTTGCTCCGCCTGAATTTTTAAAAAATTTTCAGTTTCGTCCAAGTAGGAGTCTTTAAAGCTTTTAAGCTGCCAGTAAAGAGATATTACCCCTATGAAAACAATCGCGGTTATTATTGCCGGAATGACGACGAGCGGCAGGTTGCGTTTGGTTCTCATTTTACGCCTCCTTCATTTTGTAGCCTATTCCGCGCACCGTTTCGATATTTCTTCCGAAATCGCCGAGCTTGCGGCGGAGATTTACTATTTGCACGTCGATTGCGCGGTCGGTAACGGCGTATTCGTCGCCCCTTACGCCTGAAATAAGCGCGTCGCGCGAGAATACCCTGCCGGCGTTTTTTGCAAGCATGGCGAGAATTGCAAATTCGGTATAGGTCAGCTCCACCGGATTTCCGTCCAAAAGCGCGCTGTGTCTGGGACGGTCTATTACAAGATTTTTATACGATATTGTGTCGGACGGCTTTTCCGGTTCTGATTTTTTGCGGAGCTGCGTTCTAAGGCGCGCAATCAGCACATTGTTTGAAAACGGCTTTGTGATATAGTCGTCCGCTCCGAGTTCAAGGCCTAAAACTATGTCGCTTTCGCTGTTTTTCGCCGTGAGCATTATTATGGGAATTCCGTTTGTTTGCGGATTTTCCCTGATTTTTCTGCATACGCCGAGCCCGTCGATGTTGGGGAGCATCAAGTCGAGCAGGATTGCGTCGGGCTTGCAGGAGAAGGCGAGCTTTAAGCCTGTTTCCCCGTCGGAAGCCGTTTTTATGTTTGAGAATCCGTTGGCTCTTAAAACCATTTCGAGGATTTCGCGTATCGGGGCTTCGTCCTCTATTATCAGTATTTTTTCTTTTGACATGTCTTTACAGATGGCTGTGGCGTATGATTTTGCCTTGTTCCAAATAGATTAGGTTTTCGCTTATGTTCGTTGAAATGTCGCAAATCCTTTCGAGACTTTTGGATATGCTCAGGCAGTCCAGATAGTACGATGTGAAGTTCGGGTATTTTATTATCAGGTTTGTGATTTTTGCGAAATTTTCGCGGTGCATTTTGTCGACAAGGTCGTCGGCGCGGATTACGTTGAGGGCTTCAATGCAGTCGCGCTCGATGAACGAACCCATCGCTTTTTGAAAATTCGCGTAAACGAGTTTCAGCATTTCCGTAAAATCGATTTCTTCGGCAATTTTATCTTCAATGCCTGAAATGTTCAAAGCTCTCCGCGCAATCGTGGAGGCGAAGTCCGCTATGCGCTCCAGCTCGGCGTTGATTTTAAGAACCGCCACTATTGTGCGCAAATCTTTTGCGACCGGCTGGTAGAGGGCTATGATTTTCAGGCATTCCTCTTCTATTTTGACTTCCATTAAATCGATGCCGCTGTCGTTTTCAATAACATCTTTCGCGGCTTCGGCGTCTTTTTCGCGCGCCGCTTCCAGGGCTTTTACGATTGCGGCGCCCGCGCTTACCGACATTTCAAGCAGAAGCGTTTGAAGGCTGTCAATTTCTCTTGTGAAGTGCTCTCTCATAAGAATCCTTTTTTTATCAGCCGAAACGCCCCGTGATATACTCTTCGGTTTTGGGGTTTTCGGGGTTTGTGAATATTTTTTTTGTCGCGCCGCTTTCTATAATTCTGCCTTTGTAGAAAAATGCGGTGTTGTCGGAAATTCTCGCCGCCTGCTGCATATTGTGGGTTACAATCACAATGGTGAACCGCTCTTTGAGCTTTAAGAGCAGGTCTTCTATTTTCAATGTCGCTATCGGGTCTATTGCGGACGTCGGCTCGTCCATCAAAAGAATTTCGGGGCGGACTGCGATTGTCCGCGCGATGCAAAGCCTCTGCTGCTGCCCTCCCGAAAGGGCAAGCCCGCTCTTTTTCAGCTTGTCCTTTACCTCGTCCCAA
>JAGBWO010000101.1 GCA_017629765.1 Opitutales bacterium
GCTGGTATGTGCCTTCCTGGTCGATTGGGTTTTGCGTAGCCAAAACCAAAAACGGCGAGGGAAGGGGATAGGTTGTTCCGCCGATTGAAACTTGGCGTTCCTGCATGGCTTCAAGCAGGGCGCTTTGCACCTTTGCGGGCGCGCGGTTGATTTCGTCCGCCAGCACGAAGTTAGCGAAAACGGGGCCCTTCTGGGTTATGAATTCGCCTTTTGACTGGTTGAAAATCAAAGTTCCGACAATGTCTGCGGGCAGCAGGTCGGGTGTGAACTGAATTCTGTTGAACTGCGCCTCTGCGGCGGAGGCGAGGGTTTTGATTGCGAGGGTTTTTGCAAGGCCGGGCACGCCTTCAAGCAGTATGTGCCCGTTTGCAAGGACGCCTTCAATCATTCTGTCCACAAGGTATTTTTGCCCTACGACAGTTTTGGAAATTTCACCCCTCAGCAGGGTTGTCCAATCCGAAGACTGCCTTACTTTATCGTTTATTTCTGATAGATTTGCGCTCATGTTCTTATTGTTAAATTCGTAAAAATTAAATTAAAATTAAAGCTTATAGACCTCTTTCGCGCTTTTTTGTTCCGCGAATTTTCAGGCTTCCGCAATCAAGGCTATGGTTTTGGCTATCACTTCCTCTTTTGACATGTTTGAAGTGTCTATCAAAAACGAGCCTTCGGGGCGGACGAGAGGGGCTGTTTTGCGGTTTTTATCGAGGGCGTCGCGCTTTGAAATTGAGTCGGATATGCCTTCGCTTGCGCGTCGTTTGCGGCGGGTTTCCTCGTCGGCGTCCAAGAATATTTTAATTGTGGCGTTCGGGAAAATCACGCTGCCTATGTCCCTTCCCTCCATTACGAGCCCCGCAAAGTTTTTTTCTTTCGCGACGCTTTCCATCGAGCGCTGGTAGCCCTTCAAAAACTCCCTGACTTTCGGCATCGCGGCAAACAAAGACACGTTTTGGTTCACTTCGTCGGTGCGTATCAGGGAATCTTCTATTTCTTTTCCTCCGACAGACATTCTTGCGGAATTTCCGAAAATTAAAGTCGATATTTCCACGCCTTTTAACGCTTGCGAAACGGCGTCTTCGCCAAGCGCGGGGCAAATGCCTCCGCTAAGGAGAATGTATGCGATTGTGCGGTAGTGCGAGCCGGTGTCGACATGCATATAGTTTAGGGTTTTTGCGCATTCTTTAGATACGCTTGATTTGCCCACGGTGGCTCCGCCGTCGATTGCGACTGTTTTAAATTTCATGCTGTCCTTTCTTGACTGTTCGAGGGCTTTGAAAAAATCGGGCCATGTTTTTGACGAGCATTGCGGGTCGTGTATTTCAATCCACGCCTTTCCGCCGAAGATATCGGCGCATCCCGCAATGCCGTGCGACATTGCTATGCGGTGGTCTTTGTATGTTTCGATTTTTACGGGCCTTGAAATCTTTTGCGCAAGCTCCGATTTTTCATAGGGATAAACCGTTATCGAGTCTTCGTCAAAATCGGCTTTTTTTGCGAACTTTGAAATCTCCCTTGCCATGGCTTCCACCCTGTCGCTTTCCTGCTTGCGCGTGTGGGCTATCCCCGTAATTTTTACCACGCGTCCGAATAGCGGAGATATTGCGGCAAGCGTCAAAAATGTGTCGGAAATATCGTTAAAATCGAATTCGCACGGTTGGTTTGAAGAAGGCTCCGACTTGCATACAAGCAAATCATTTCCCGCGCGCCGGCATTTGACAAGGCCCGCCTTTTGCATTACTTCCGCGAACTTAACGTCACCCTGCAACCCGTCGTGCGGAAAGTTTTTTACAAGCACC
>JAGBWO010000102.1 GCA_017629765.1 Opitutales bacterium
CGGCAACGAGCCGAGCCACCATGTGATATACTCTTTCAGCCTGCTCGGAAAGCCGCACCGCACGCAGGAGCTTGTCCGCGAAGTCTTCGACAAGTTTTACATAAACAAGCCCGACGGGCTTTGCGGCAACGACGACTGCGGGCAGATGAGCGCGTGGCATATTTTCAGCGCAATGGGTTTTTATCCCTTCAATCCCGCGTCGGCGGAATATGTTTTGGGCGCCCCTCAAATTCCCGAAGCCCGGATAAATCTTCCCAACGGAAAAACATTTACAATGTCCGCAAAAAACCTCTCCCCGAAAAACAAATACGTCAAAAGGGCGACATTAAACGGCGTCGAAATAAAAGACTCCAAAATCGCCCATTCCGACATCCTAAACGGCTCCACGCTTGTCTTTGAAATGTCCGACAAGCCCGACGCGCAAAAGGAATAAAATTGTGTTGAAAAAAAACGCATTTGATTTAGCTTAAAAAAAATGAAAAATAATTCCGTTTTAGTTTACGGCTCCGTCGCGTACGATTCCATAGAAACTCCTTTCGACAAGGCAGAATACATACTGGGCGGCTCCGCCTCCTACGCCGCCCTTGCGGCTTCGTTTTTTGCGCCCGCAAACATACTCGGATGCGTCGGCTCCGACTTCAAGGAAGACGATATCCGCAGGCTGTCTGCAAGGGGCGTCGGGCTGGAGGGTCTGGAAATAAAAGACGGCAAACAGACATTTTTTTGGAGGGGCAAATACCACTATAATTTCAACAAGCGCGACACCCTCGAAGTCCGCCTTGACATCATGGAAAATTACGAACCCAAAATTCCGCAAGCCCTGCGCGAATCGCCATACGTGCTTTTGGCAAATTTGGGGCCGGAAAGCCAGTCGAAGGTTTTGGACGCAATGCAAAACCCCAAATTCGTTGTTTTGGACACTATGAATTTGTGGATTGAAACCGCATTGAAAGAGTTGAAGGACCTCATAAAGCGCGTAGATTTGCTCATTTTAAACGATTCAGAAGCCCAGGAGCTTGCGGGTGAAAACAACACTGTCGTCTGCGGCGACATTCTTCGCGAAATGGGCGCAAAAAGCGTAATAATAAAAAAAGGCGAACACGGCGCAATGCTTTTTCACGAAGGCGGATTTTTCACAATCGCTTCATATCCGGTGCGCAAGCTCATAGACCCTACGGGGGCGGGAGATTCTTTTGCGGGCGCGTTAATCGGCTATATCGCAAAAGAAGACAAAACCGACTTTGAAACATTAAAGCGCGCAATGCTTGCGGCAACGGCAACCGCCTCGATAACGGTAGAATCCTTCTCATGCCACAAATTGGAGGAGGAAGGAGTTGAAGAAATAAAAAAACGCGAAAATTTCATAAGGGAAACCAGCAGAATATGACTCTTGAAGAAACAGTTTCAGACATAGCAAAACGCGCAAGAAAAGCCGCGTTGAAACTCGCGGTTGCAAGTTCCGACAGGAAAAACGCGGCTCTTTCAAGGCTCGCCGACCTCATCGAGGAAAACGAAGCGCAAATAATTTCGGAAAATTTAAGGGACTTGGAAAACGCAAAAGATATTTCCGAAGCCTTCAGGGACAGGCTTACACTAAACCGCAAGCGCATTCTTGCCATGGCGGAAGGCGTTCGCCAAGTCGCCGCCCTGCCCGATCCCGTCGGCAGAATTTTAGAGGAAAAAATACGCCCCAACGGATTAAAAATTCAAAAAATCCAAACTCCGATAGGCGTCATAGGCATTATTTTTGAAAGCAGGCCGAATGTAACAATCGACTGCGCCGCCCTCTGCCTTAAAAGCGGCAACGCCTCGATTTTGCGCGGCGGCAAGGAAGCATTCAACTCCAATATGTGCCTTGCAAAGCTGATTTCCCAAGCCCTGTCGGAAACCGGGCTCGGCTGCGACTGCGTGCAAATCATCCCGACGCCCGACCGCGCGGCAATGAATACCCTTTTGAAGCTCGATTCCTATGTAAACTGCATTATTCCGAGAGGCGGGGAAAAGCTGATACGCTTTGTTGTGGAAAATTCCACAATTCCCGTCATAAAACACTATAAGGGCGTATGCAATATATTCATCGACAAGGATGCCGACGCAAAAAAAGCCGTTGAGATTTCCGTAAACGCAAAATGCCAGCGCCCGGGCACCTGCAATGCGGCGGAAAACCTGCTCGCGGCGCGCGGAGCCGAAGGCGCGTTTTTGGAAGCCATTCGCGCCCTTGTAAAAAACAATGTGGAAATACGCGCAACAAAAGAAGTAAAGGAGTTTCTCAAAGAACACTCCGTTTGCTCAATCGAAGCCTCAGAGGAAGATTTCCGCACCGAATATTGCGCATTGGTAATTTCCGCTGCATTCGTAAACGATGTCGACGACGCGATAAAATTCATAAACGAACACAGCTCGGGACATTCCGAAGCCATAATAACCGAAAATGAAAAGAATGCGGAAAAATTCCTAAGCGGAGTTGATTCCGCCTGCGTTTATTGGAACGCCTCTACGCGCTTCACCGACGGTTTTGAATTCGGTTTGGGCGCGGAAATCGGCATTTCAACCGACAAGCTCCACGCAAGGGGTCCAATGGGGCTGGACGAGCTTTGCAGCCACAAATACAAGATTTCCGGCAACGGACAAACCAGAAGTTAGGAGTCATGAGATACATATTCCGCCTGTTTAAAAGAAATCCGATAGCGTTTGCAATTTCTTCTATTCTCACGCTTGCCACTATATTGTCGATTATCGCCTCCTTGGTAATAATAATGATAGCGATTTTGGCGCCCAGAATTTTGCAGGAAGATTTTACTGACAAAACAGGCTTCTTTATGTCGTCCGAAAAACTTTTCGTAAATATAATATCGGGCGAAGTGGAAGTAAACAATTTGCGGATTTCCCCTCCCAAGGAGTACAATGAAAGCGATTTTCTGACGGCGAAGCGTTTGAAGTTCAAAATAGACCCGATAAAATTTATCAACGGCAAAATTCTGATAACAAATTTTGAAATGGACGCGGAATACTTAAAATGCGTAAAAATTTCAGCGGCAAAATATTCGGTCCGCGATTTCATTTACGCCTTTCCCAATTTTGCGGAGTTTTCGGACGGCAAATCCTTCGAATCTATTTTCATGTCGATAGAAAAAATAGACTATCTTGACAAGTCGGACGCCAAAATCCCGCTTCGATGGACCTCCAAGAAAGAATTCAACCTCACTTTAAACGACATCAAAAGCCCAACGCTTACAAGAAAAACAGTTGACGAGGCTCTTGAAAAATCCGGCGCAAACTTTGTTTTGCAAGGAGTTAACTTATAGAAATTTCCATGATAAAAACAGTAATTCTCGCAAGCGGCAAAGGCTCGAACGCAAAAAAAATTCTCGAATGCCAAAAGCTCGGCAAGCTCCCCAACATAGAAATTGTCGCTCTCATTAGCGACAAAGAAAACGCCAACGCATTGAAAATCGCCAAGGATTTCGGCATAAAAAGCGTATATCTCGACCCAATGAGAAAAGGCGCGTTTTTTAGCGAAGAAGGCGCAAAATTCTATCTGGAAAACCTCGAATTTCTATGCGCAGATTTTATAGTTTTGGCGGGGTTTATGCGGATACTTCCGCCTATTATAACTTCAAAATACGCCAACAGAATGATAAACCTGCATCCGAGCCTCCTGCCTTCATTCAAGGGCAAGGACGCTATCAAGCAGGCGTTTGACTGCGGCGTCAAGATAACGGGCTGCACGGTGCATTTTGTAAACGACGAACTCGACGGGGGGAAAATCATCGCGCAAAAAGCCGTTGAAATTTTGCCGGAAGACACGCTTGAAAGCCTTGAAGAAAAAGTGCATGCCGCGGAGCATATTTTGCTGCCGTCTGTTATCGCCAAAATAGGCGCGGGCGAAATCCCTTTGGGGAAATAGCCAAGGCGGATAAAACCAGCCCAAACCATCCGGCGAGAAAGCGCATTTATTCCTTGCCCTTTAAGCGCGGAGCCAAAAAGGCTACCGAAAGCCCCACAAACAGGATAAGCGCAAATGCGGTTCTAAGACCAAACGCCTCCGAAACATACCCGATTAGCGGTGGCCCCATCAAAAAGCCCAAAAAGCCGATGCTTGAAACGCCGGTAAGCGCAATGCCTGTCGGCAAATTTTTGGATTTGCCCGCAAGGCTGTAGCATAGCGGAACAATGCTCGAAACTCCAAGGCCCACAAGGGCAAATCCAAGAGCCGAAATAAACACGCCCGGAACCGCAACCGCAATAAAAAGCCCCGAAGCAATAAGTATTCCGCTTGCCTGCACAACCCTTATTGCGCCGAACTTCGTAACAAATCTGTCCGCCATAAACCTGCCGGATGCCATCATGCTCATAAAAGCGATGAAACCGTACCTTATATGACCCGCATCGGCGACGACGACATCCTGAAAATATATCACGCTCCAATCGAACATAGTGCCTTCGCAAGACATGCATCCAAACGCTATAAAACCCAAAATCACTATGTATTTGTCGAAAATAAATTTGAACTTTTGCAAAACCGGCTCTTTTTCCGAAGCGGGTTTCGGCGCGCCGTTTTCCGAATTTTTGGCGTCGCTTGCCAGAAGATGGGGGCGCATTAAAATCAAAGCCGCGACAGACAGTGCGCCCATCATCGAAAAATGCTGAAACGGCGTTGCCCCCCATTTCACTATCTGGGTTGAGGCAAGTCCGCCCAAAAAACCCGCCAAGCTCCATACTCCGTGAAAAGTCGCCATAATGCTGCGCTTATAAATTTTTTCAACGCCGACTGCCTGCGTATTTACAGAAATATTGCACAAGTTGCATGCTATGCCGAAAAAGAAAAGGCCTATTCTGAGCTGCCAAACTTCCGACGCCAAGCCGAGCGACATCAGCGCAAGCGGATAATACAAAATGGCGAAAGTCAAAATGTTTCGGCTTCCGAATTTAGAAACCAAATATCCCGAAAACGGAATGGCGCAAAACTGTCCGACAGGAATTGTAAAAAGCAACCCTCCAAGCGCGGCATCGGAAAGCCCCAAAGCGTTTTTTATATCGGCAATTCGCGTAGCCCAGCATGAAAAACCTACGCCAAACAAAAAGAAAAACGCCGACGCCGCAATGCGGTTTGACAATTTTTTTGAAATTTCCGCCCCCAAAAATTTTTGCCTGCCGCTATCGCCCGTATCCATAATTTTTAGCCGCAAATAAGGCTCTTTTTAAACGCCGAAGTCAAGAAAAAACGCCTATAATGCTTCCCTGATTTTCGCATCCAAGCCGTCCACCGACGGATTTTCAAAATCCTTGCGGGGCTTGATTATAAAGTTGTTCGTGCCCCACCCTCCGTCAACGCTTATGCGCCCGAAAACAATTTCAAACCCGAAATCGTAAATCGCCTTTGTTATAGAGCATAACAAGCCCGGACGGTCTTTTGCTATGACTTCGACAGTAGTTTTTTGCGCGGAATTTTTAACCAAAATCCTGCACGGAAACTCCTCTTCGCGCTTGGGCGGCTGTTCGACCAAATCCTGCCCCGCGCCGAAAATCTTTAAAATCGCGTTGGAAAAAAGCTCGAGTGTGCGCTCGTTTTGAACGGCTCCGCCGCCGACGCTCGTCACGTAAAAAGTATCGATTATTATTCCGTCCGCCCTTGAAAGGGCTTTTGAGCCCAGAATGTTAAGCCCCGCATAAGTAAACGCGCTCGCCAACTTGAAATAAAGCCCCCCTATGTCGCGGGTTACAATTGTGACGGTTGAAAGCGACATATTGGGGTCGTTGCGCCATTCAAAGACAGGCAAAGGATTGGTGGGCGTCGTCGCCTGCGTGCAGTTGCGCTCGCGCTCGATATAGGTATGCACCATATTCATATGCAAAATCAAGTCGCTCTTGCCGTGGAAGAGGAAATAGTTGCGGGGGAGATTGTTCAAGTAGCCCAAAGCCTCTTTGCTGCTTGTGCGGAGTTCGCCCGAGTTAAAAATGCCGTCAATAACCTTTTGCTTGCGCTCTTCGTAAAGAGCCTCGATTTTTTCGGGGGTTGACTGCATTTTGCGCAGGGCGTTGCGGTAAAGCATGGTGTGCAGGGACTGCTTGTAGGAATTCCACAATGTTGAAGACGTGCTTTTCGAATCGCAAAACGTCATTACATACAAAAACTTCAAGCGGTCGGGGTCTATAATTTTTTCGACAAAATTTTCAATGACGGCTTCGTCTTCAATGTCGTTTGACTGCCAGTATCGCGCCATCATCAAATGGTGCTTGATTAGGAAAATGACTATCTCCTTTTCATCTTCGGCCATGTCAAACCTTGAAAGGATTTTTTCGGCAATTTCAGCGCCCACTTCCGCATGGCCTTTTATGCCGTCGGATTTCCCCAAGTCGTGCATAAGAAGCGCAAGGTAAAGAAGCGAAGGGTTTTTGCTGTCGGAAAGCACGGCGTGGTAGTAGCCGTACGGCTCGTCCTCGACATTTGCGCCGAAAATTTTGTCAAGCTCGGCAATAGTGTTAAGCGTATGGATATCGGCTGTGTAGCGGTGGTAAAATTCGTGCAGCACAAGGCAGGTGATTTCTCCGAATTCGGGTATGAATTTCCCGAGAATGTCGAGAAAGTGCATTTTCGAGAGTATGGGATATACGTTCCAGTCGGAGCGCAAAATTTTCATGAACTCTTCATTTGCCGCCTTGTCCTCCCTCACTTTGTCGTCAATCAAATGCGCGGAGTCGCGGATTAAAATTTCAAGTTCGTCAGAAAGCAGCGCGCCGAACTGCTGGCAACATCTGAACACTTTTATAAGCAAAGTCGGGTCTCTTCTGAAAACGGCGGAATTTTGCGCGTATACAAAGCCGTTTCTCATTATGAAACCCTCGAAATAGCGCACTTTTGAAAGATTGTCCCTGCGTATGCCAAGCGTTTCCTCTATGTCTTCGGGAAGGACGATTTTCATGCGCTTTCGCGCGGTTTTTGAAATCGAGTCGACTTCGCGCAAAGAATAGTAAATATCGCGCATAAAACGCTCGACCCTCTTAATTACATCGTCTTCGCAATAGCCTATCGAATAGGCGACTTTCGGCTGAAGCTCAAGGTCGAGCAAGTCGTTCTCGCGGTTTGAGAAATAGTGCATCTCGTTGCGGGTTCTCAAAAGAAGGGCATGCGCCCGCCTTAGCGACTTGTATTCGACGATTGAAATTATCTTTTTTCTGGCAAGATCCAGAAGAGACTCCGAACCCGTTTTCAATTTCGCGACCCAAAGCAATGTTTGATAGTCGCGCAAAGAGCCGACGCCGTTTTTCACATTCGGCTCCTGTACATACGGAGACCAGTCGTACTTTTTGTGCCTAAGGGTTTTAAGCCTCAAAAGCTCCTCTATGTGGCTTTCCGCAGTCTGCTTTGAAAGCGACGCAAATTTGCCCTTAAAGTCCTCAAAGACATTCAAATCGCCGCAAATGAAGCGGGCGTCGAGCATTGCAGTTTTTGTAAGTATGTCCGCCTGCGCGTCTTCCAAAGCCTCCGATACGGTGCGGCTCGAATGCCCCAGCTTGTAGCCGACATTCCAAAGGGGATACATGATGGCGTCAATTGCGTCGGTCTTGAATTTGTCGGCAACGCCCCTGTCCGAATAAAGAAACATTATGTCGATGTCGCTTTTGGGGCAGAGTTCGCGCCTGCCGTATCCCCCGAGAGCCACAATGCAAAAATCGCCGAAAAAGGCGTTTCCGCCGGAATTTTCCCTCTCAAACGAAGCGCGCAGATTTGATATCACGCAGTCGATAACGTCGCTATTCGACCTGCAAACGGTATATCCCGACGCCCCTTCTTCGTGCGCCTCCTTTATCGCCAAAAACCTGCCCTCGACAAAATGCTTTAACTCTTTTGCCGACGGGCTTTTGCCCGCAAAAATTGCGGCGGCGCCGTCGTAAGTTTGTTTTTTTAAGAGTCGTTCTCTGGCAGTTGAAAGCATACGGTATATTTTTCGCGGCGTAATATAAATTTTTCAAAATACGATTGTCAAAGGAAAAGTATTTACAAGAGCGGAAACTTGGCTTTTAATTGCATGCAATTTTTTTAATTCGATTATGAAGAAAACATTCAAGTTTACAGTTTTGGCGGGCGACGGCATCGGCCCGGAAGTAATGGACCAGGCACTCAGGGTGCTTGAATGCGCCTGCAAGGGCGAAGATTTCGAGCTGTCGTACTCGCGCCACGATGTTGGCGGAGCGGCAATAGACAGCCATGGCGAAGCGTTGCCGAAGTCGACGGTTGACGCGTGCTCGCAAGCGGACGCAATTTTATTCGGCTCGGTGGGCGGCCCGAAATGGGAAAATCTGCCCCCCGCAAAACAGCCCGAACGCGCCGCGCTCCTTCCGCTTCGCAAAATTTTCAAGCTTTTTGCAAACATCCGC
>JAGBWO010000103.1 GCA_017629765.1 Opitutales bacterium
CATATCTTTGTTGCCGTACGCGACTGCTACGATTACGATTGCAGCAACCGCCGTGAACATCATAAAGAAAGTGATGCCGACCACGCCTCCCCCGCGCACGTCGCTTTTGTGTCGTGCGCCCGGTGCAAAGTCCGCGCCTGCCGCGCCCGCAGTTGCAAAGAAGCCAATCCTTGTGGTTGTTATAAGGGATATGATTGCAAGTTTGGAAATGGGAGCCGCCTTCGCCGCGTCAGCTGCGGGCGCAAATACTGCAGGGTCGAAGTTTGAAACCGTTGCGGCTGTTTTTGCAATAAGGATGATTAAAATCACAAGGGGGATGAGCGGCAGATACGTCGAAATTTTTGCGACATACTTAATGCCGACAAGCCCCATAAAGGTCGCAAGCGCGCCCCAAGCAATCATTATTCCGTATAGCGCGGCGGTTGTTTGCATCGATTCGGGCAGGCACATGTAAAGAAGCGCGGAGGAACCGGCAATGTTTACGCCTACCCAGCCGAACTGCAAAAGCCCCATCAAAAGACCCGGCATTACAATGCCGCCTTTTGCGCCGAATACCGAAGAGCCTATCACATAAAGAGGCATTCCGCTTTTCATGCCCATGAGCGCGGGAACCTTATAGTAAAGCAGGTAGCATAAAACCGCGCCTATTACCACGCCGATAACCGGAGTTAAAACGCCCTGCGCGAGACCATTTATATTTCCCTCGTCAAGTTTTACCGTGTTTTGCCAGAACACGAACCATAAAATTATCCCCGCATAGGACGGAGCGATGTTTTTAAACCAAGCCGTTCTGTTTTCCGCGGAGTTCGGCTTAGCCTCCGCCAAATATGATGGTAGATTTTCTTTCATACAATTTATGTGTTAAATGAATTGCGTAAAATGCTAAGCGGAAGTTGATTTTAAATCAATACAAAACCAATGCGCAAAAAAAAGACCCGAAATATTCGGGCCTTTGGGAAGTCTTGAAGATATTAAAATTCGGCGCTGAGCTTTACCCCGTACCAAACGTGGTCGCTCTTTTCGCGGTAGAAGTAGCCCGCGCAGTCCTTTTCTTCAAACCTGTCGCAGTAGCGGATGCCTCCGCTTATCGAAATGTTTGGAGTGATTGCGTAGGCCAAGTCTGCGGTTGCGCCCCAATACATATAGTGTCCAAAGTCTGAAGTTTCGGATTTGATGTAGGCGCAATTTGCGCTGAGAGGCAGTGTGAGGTTGTTTAAGCCTATGTAAGAGCCTATGGGCAATTCGTATGAAATCGACGCTTCGATATTGTGCGTTTCAAGCTGGAAATTGTAGTAGTAATATACTGAGGGGCTGAGGTTAAAGCCGAAGAGAAGGTCTGTGGTGTCTATTGTAAGCCCGACGTAAATTTCAGAATCATAGCTTTTTCCGTCATGGTCAGAGGGATACCAGTAGTACTGGTAGCCGACGTCAAAAACAAAAATGCTCAATGAATACGTCAGCCCTGCGTAAAAATCCACCTCTTCGAGGTTTTCCAGCTCTCCTGTAACTTTGTTTTTCTTGTCTTTCAAAGGCTCGTTCATCCATGCGCCGGCGTACGCGTCAAATCCGAGAATTTCATACGACAACTCGATGTTCGGCTGTATGGAATGGCCTGCAAACTTATCGCCTCTGAACATATAGGCTGTCGTGTATTCGACGGACGCTGAGACGCTTAGGTTTGAAAGCGAGGGGTTTGTTATTGAGTCGGTGGGGAAGTTTCCGTCATGGGCGAAAGACGCCGCAGTGAAGGCACATATGCCCAGTATTGATGCGAGTTTTTTCATTTTCTGTGTGTTTTTTGGGTTAAAGGTTAAAAATCTTTAAAAATATGCGCATTTTGCAAGCGTTATTTTTCGACCACCCATATATTGCGGAAGCTTACCTTGTCGTTGTGGTCTTGAAGCTTTAAGCTGTACGGCGGCGCGGGATGGCGGAAATTTTTGCGGTTGGGCTGCGGGCAGCTTGTTCCATGCGGAAACTCCGTACCCGAATGGATTTTGACGCCGTTATGCCAAACATCGACTTTTGCGTAGCTTGCAATTTTGCCGTTTTCAAATTTTGGGGCGGTAAATTCAATGTCGTAAGTCTGCCACGATTCAGGCGGAAGGGAAGCGTTTACTTGGGGAGGCGTTATTCTGTATGCCGCGCCGCAGTCATTCCAGCCCCCGTCGGCGCCGAAGGAGTCGAGTATTTGGATTTCGTAAGGCCCCGTGAAAAAGCCCGAGTTTCCTCTTCCTTGCGAGTCGTGGTTGGGCATATGGGGGATTTTAAATTCCAGATGTATTTTAAAATCCTTGAATTTTCTCTTGGAAACTATGGTTTGGTTTTTCCCTTTTTCTTCGCCGTCTTGCGCGCGCGCCACAGTCATTGAGTTGTCGCCTGAAATTTTCCAGACGCATTTCTTGCCGCGCTCGTTTTGCCATTCGTCCATATTTGAGCCGTCAAAGAGGACAATTGCGCCTTTCGGGGGCTTTTCTCCGAGCGTGGGGGATTTTCGTTCAATTTTCTTTAATTTGAGAAGTCCGCTTTTATTGCCGGCGGAACATTTGAATTCTCCGCCGTTTTCGTCTATTGAGCCGCTGAATTTGTAGCGGCCTTCGTTTTCGATTTTTAAAACGCCGTTTTCCGCTTTTAGCGATTTTGCCAAAACTTCCACGTCGCTGCGCTTGTCAAATTCGGGCATAATTTTGAGCCGGTAGCCGTCTTTGTGCCTTGAAATTTGGGCGACCATTTCCTTATTGTTTTCGTAAGGATATATTTTGAAGTTTTCGATTGTGCCTGCGTATTCCCCGACGAGGGGATCGACTGCAAACGCGCTTAAAGCAGATAAAAACAGTACGGGAAGTGCGAATTTCATATATGCGGGATATTTTGTTTTCGTCTTATGCTTTTGTCAAGAGCTTATAAATTACCTTAATTGCTTTGACAAAGGCTTTCGATTTGGGATAATAAAAAATATGAAAAGATATGCTGTCATTATGGCGGGAGGCGTTGGCGAGCGTTTTTGGCCTCTTAGCAGGGCGGAAAGACCCAAACACTTGTGGAACATCACAGGCGGGGATTGTATGCTTTCGCGGACGTTTGCGAGGGTTGCCCGCTTTATTCCGAAGTCGAACATAATGATAATAACAAATCCCGCGCAGATAAAGGGAATTAAAAAATACTGCCCCGAAATACCGCAGGAAAACATAATATCGGAGCCTTTCGGCAGGGATACTACTGCGGCTGTCGGGCTTGCGGCGTTGCTTGTCCGCTTGCGCGCAAAGGGCGACGAATCTTCATTTGCGGTATTTCCATCCGACAGCGCCGTAAACGATGCCGAAGGGTTTTCGGAAACAATCGCGAAAGCCTTTGAAGTCGCGGAGAAGGGCGAAAGGCTTGTAACCATCGGCATTAAGCCGACTTTTCCCGCCACGGGCTACGGCTACATCAAGCGTTCGTCCGAGGAGGACGGCGCGTATAAGGTTGAAAGATTTTATGAAAAGCCCAACGAAATGCGCGCGGTTTCTTATCTTGAAAGCGGCGATTTTTATTGGAATTCGGGGATTTTCGTATGGCTTACTTCGTCTATTTCAAATGCTTTAAAAGACAACGCGCCAAAGACTTTCGGCATATTTGAAAAAATCCGGACGGGTATTGAAGGTGGCGGAGATTTTGACAAGATTCTTGCCGAATATTATCCGCAGATAGAAAAAATAAGCATAGATTTTTCCGTCATGGAAAAATCGCAGAACATTTGGGTTGTTCCGGCTGGCTTCGATTGGGACGATGTCGGTTCGTGGGCGGCGATAGAGCGCCATTTGAAGCGCGACGAAAAAGGCAATATCGTAAACGGGGAATTTTATTCGTGCGACGCCTCGGGCTGCGTGGTTTTCGATACTGCAAACAGGGCTACCGCCATTGTGGGGCTTAAAGACATTGTGGTTATACATTCCGCCGACGCCACTTTGATTTGCAGAAAAGACTGCACCGAAAAAGTAAAGGAGCTTGTTCGCATTCTTCCGCCGAAGCTCAAATGATTTTCTTACAGATATTCGGCGGGGGTGCCGAAGGCGCATCTTGATTTTTCGACGTCTTTATCGGCGTATGAATTTATGCCGAGCGTGGAATTTTCAAACATATTTAGCCCGCTTTCCAGAATGGAAGAAGACGCCATAAACGCCCCCTCTTCGAGTATTGCGTTTTCGCCAACGGAGCATTGCGACGATACCGTGCTGTAAGCTCCGATTTTTGCCCCGCTTGAAATATTCACGCTTGTGTTGATTGACGCAAAGCTTCCTATTTCGGCATTTGAGCCGATTACGCAAAAGGGCGCGACTACTGCTCCTTCAGATATTTTTACATTTAAGCCCAAAACCGCGCTCGGATGTATGAATGAACCGAATTTCGCGCCTCTTGACTTTAAAATTTCGGCAATGCTTTTTTTGATTTTTGGGTTTGCTACGGCAAATACCACTATGTCGCTTTCAAGAGGCTTGTAGCCCGCAAAATCCGATATTATTTTGTGTTTGAAGCCGTATTCGCAAAGCGCGTCCGGATTGTCGTCCAAAAAGCCCCGAACTGCGTCGGAGGCGAAGGCGTTTAAAATATAGGAATAAACTTCCCTTCCAAAGCCTCCCGCTCCCGCTATGACGAATTTATTCATTTTCTAAGCCAAAAAACTTTGGAATTTTTGCCAGGCTTCCGAATTTAAGCTGCCGAAACCGCCTTCGATTTCGCCGCTTTTTAAAATGGTGAAATTTCTTAAATTTCTGCGCGGAGTGCCGACGCTCAAATCGGAATTCGAGCTTACTTTAACGCTGCCGTCTTCGCAAATATTCAGCTCTATTTCGGCGTTGTCGCAGGCTTTCACATAGTCCAGAAAATCTTCCAGCCTTGAAACGGGAATATTTTTTGCGGCTTTTTTAATTTCATTTTCAACCTGCGTTTTTACAAGGAACGGGGCTTCCATTTCAAGGCTTTTAACTTCGCCCGACAAGTCGGTTTTAATGCTTGAAACAGTTGCAACCGTCATGCCCATAAACTTGACGCCAAGCGGCTTTGAAAAGCGCGCGGACAATCCTTCGCCCGTTTCAATTTCAGTTTTTGCGCCGCTTTCCAACGAGGAAAACGGCGAATTTATTTCGATGGAGTTAAGGATTGTGATTTTTGCGTTTTTCAAAGCCGAGCCTTTTTTTAATTGCGTCTGTTTTCTATGGACGAGAGAAGCTCCTTCATAAACTTGGGCTGGTTTTTGCATTCAAAATGTATTTTTACATTTCTTGCGCCGTCGGTTTTAACCGTAAACCTGTTCCAGCCCTTGTCGAGAGGCAAAACAGTGAATGTCTTGCCGTCCTTTGAACGCTCCGCCATATCTTTGCCGTTCAGCCTCAATTCGACCTTGTTTTCGGAAAGCATGTCCAAAACGGGCATATTGGGTTCCGCGAGCAAATCGACGAGCGAGCGCGGAGAATACACCCAGAACGAAAATTCCCTGCACGATGAGGGAAGGTCAATCTTGCCGTTTTTGGCGACTTTAACCTTGCCGTCGTCTGTGGATATTCTGTTTAGGGCGCCGTCGTCCGCCAAAGCCTTGACTTCGTCTGCTTTTGATTCCGAGAAAGTCGCTCCGAGGTTTGAGAGCATCTTTGAAATCAGCGCGGAACTTTCATTTGCAATCGGCGAGAAATTGACGGTTGAAACGATAATTTCCGCTCCTTTTTTGTTTTTCAGGCTCATAATTGCGTTGCCTGAACCTTTTGCTTCGCGCTCGCTGCGGATTACCGCGCCTGTTTTCGAGTATTCGGCGCGCTTGTTCCATTGCTGCCAGTCTGTGTTGCAGGCTTCGGCAATAAGTTCGGCGTTCTTTGCAAATTCGCCCGCCAAACCGTATTCCATTAAGGATGTGTTGTTGTTTACAAGCTCGCTGAAATATATGTCTTTGTGGTTCAAGCCCGAAAGCATGGGCGAATTCGCCTTTTTGACAAACGATGTCGCCTTTCGTTTTTCAAGCTCGATTTTGTTTTTGCCGAGAATTGAATTGAGCTGCTCTGCGCTCTCTTTACAAATGCCCAAAACGACAATATTCGCATTGTTCTTTGCGGCCTTTTTGACTTCTTCGAAATTTTCGATTTTTTTGAGCCCGTCAACGATTATGAGAGCGTTTTTATAGTTTTTGGCTTTTTTTGTTTCCAAGCCCGCCGCCCTAAGCTGTATGGCAAGCGGAGATTTTTCATCCGCAATGAGTTCTACAGCCGCCGCTGGTTTTAGAGGCTCCGCGTCCTTTTCGGGTTCGGGATACTTGATTTCAAACGGCTCTA
>JAGBWO010000104.1 GCA_017629765.1 Opitutales bacterium
ATATCAGAAAATTCCGAAACCACATTTGCCGAAACTTTGGCATGCGAAACGCTAAATCCGTCTGAAATGGCGCTTGCGAACGAATTTGAGGAAATGCTGCCTAAGGCAATGGCAAGCCTTGACGAAAAATATGCGGTTGTTTTGCGCATGAGGTCCGAAATGGATATGTCGTACGAAGAAATCGCCGCGGAATTGGGGCTTACTGTGGGAACGGTAAAAAGCAGGCTGTCTCGCGCACGCGAACAGTTGCGCGATATTTTGGGTGATAACATTTAAGGTGTTGAGATGGATAAGGGAAACAAACAGGCTTTCAAATTTGGCGGCAAAGTGGTTTCTAAAAATCGTTTTGACGAACTTGTGAGCTCGTATCTTGATATGACAATCACAAGGGATGAGCTGGACTTGCTGGCAAAGCTTGTAAGCTCGAACGAGAGGGCGGCAAACGAGTTTTCAAAAGCGCGCCGAATTCATGTAGCCACCTGCAAAATGTTTGGCAAGGAAGTGGTAAAACTTCCGCGCCTGCCTATTTACACGATGAAAAAGAGAACGCGCAAGCGCGCGGCGGCAGAATGGTCTGTCGTTGCTCTTTTGATGTTTACGACTATTTTGACTTTCCGCTTTGCCCAAAGGGCTATGGCTATGGAAGACGATCCTGTGGATTCCATTGAAATGACTCCCGTTCCCGATATCAGCTCTTTCTATGAGTTTACTCTGGAAAACAACTTTGTGGCGCAAGGCGAAACTTGCTCTTTGTTCAGGGTAATTCCGAGAAAGAGAAAGGGCGATTGAGCCGGGAACAAAGCATAAATATTTTCCCCAACCCCAAAATTTGTTTTACATCTTTTGGGGTTTTTTATATCTAAATGCCAAATATATTATAAAAAGGAAATATATGGTGAAGAAATTTTTATTGTTTTTGACCTTAATCGGGACATCTTTCGCTTTAAGCGCCAAAACCATTAAGGCTGATATTGTGGTTTACGGCGGCACTTCGGCGGGGGTTGCTGCTGCCGTACAAGCGGCGAGGGAAGGCAAAAGCGTGGTGCTTGTCGCTCCCGAAAATCATCTTGGCGCGATGTCAAGCGCGGGGCTCGGCTTTACCGATTCCGGCAAAACCGCGACAATCGGCGGGGTAAGCAAGGAATTCTACCATAGAATTTGGCTTGAATACAAAAAGCCCGAAAGCTGGAAATTCGGCAAAAAACGCGAAAGTTTCAGAGCGGCGGGGCAGGGCACCAAAGCGATGGACGACGAGCGCGAGCTCACTTGGATTTTTGAGCCGTCTGTTGCAGAGCGCGTTTATGACGACTGGCTTAAAGAGCTGAAAATTCCCGTGTATAAAAACACTTACCTCGACCGCTCCAAAAAAGGGGTGCGCAAAAACAGGGACGGCAAAATCGTTTCGTTTAAATCATTGAAAGGCGATGTGTTTGCCGGCAAAGTTTTTATAGACGCCACATTTGAAGGCGATTTGATGGCGGCGGCAGGATGTTCCTACACTGTTGGCAGAGAGCCCAATTCGACGTACAACGAAAATCACAACGGTTCGCGGCTCGGCAAGCTTTCGGGGCATCGCCACCATTTTCAAAAGCAGGTAGACCCCTATGTAGAAAAGGGGAATCCTAAAAGCGGGCTTCTAAAACACATTTCAAGCGAACCTGTTGCGGCTCCCGGAGAAGGAGACAAACGTTTGCAAGCGTACTGTTTTAGAATGTGCCTTACCGATTTGCCCGAAAACCGCCTTCCTTTCCCTAAGCCCGAAAATTACAATGCCGACGATTACATTTTGGCGTTGCGCTATTACGAGGCAGAAGGCAGGCGCGACTTCCTTAAAAACGACCGCATTATGAACGGCAAGACCGACACCAACAATCAGGGCGCGTTTTCAACGGACTTTTTGGGCGGGAATTACGATTATCCGGAAGCGGACTACAAGACGCGCGAAAAGATTGTCCAAGCCCACAAAGACTACCAGCTGGGGCTTCTGTATTTCTTGTCAAACGACGAGCGCGTGCCTGAAAAATTGCGCAAGGATATTTCAAGATGGGGCTTGGCAAAAGACGAATTCACCGATACGGGCAACTGGCCTTTTTACCTTTACATTCGCGAAGCCCGACGCATGATAGGCGAATATGTAATGACCGAGCATGACTGCACGGGGAAAGCCTCAACTCCCAAGTCAATCGGCATGGGCTCTTACACTCTCGACAGCCATAATACTGTCCGATATGTCACGCCTGAGGGTTTTGTTCAAAACGAAGGCGACGTGGGCGCGGGCTGCAAACCCTATAAAATTTCCTACGGCTCAATTGTGCCTAAAAAATCGGAATGCACCAATTTGATGGTTACAAACGCCTGTTCCGCGTCGCATATAGCCTACGGTTCTGTTCGAATGGAGCCTGTATTTATGATATTGGGGCATTCCGCGGCAACGGCGGCTTCAATGGCGATAGATAAAAATATCCCCGTGCAGGATGTCGATTACGAACATCTTTCCAAAAAGCTCAAAGCCGACGGGCAGATTCTTTCTCTTTAAAAATTTGGCTTGAAGGCTTTATTTGTTGCAAACGCCAAAGTTTTTTTGTAAAAAGAACAAGGAATTTTTCATTAAATGAAGCATTTGAGTTCAGAAGACATAATAGATTTGGAAATTTTCATCAAGCGCGATGAGAGCTTGTCGGACGAGTTTAAAAGCGCGCGCGATTTCAAAATCTATTCAAAGGCGTCGGACTTTGAAAAAAAAGACGAAATGTCGCTTTTAAGGCATTGGCTTTCCTCCATGCGCGAGGCGTCGTCAGGCAGAAGCGCGGGGGCGAACGCCGTATGGCTTTTCAGGATAGTTTCGATAATTTTGTTTTTGGCCGGTATGTTCGCGGTGGGAATGCCGCTTGCAAATGCGTTCTTTAACGGGGCGGATTTCGGGGGCGTCATAAACGTGAGTTTCTTCTTCATTACTTGCGTGCTTGTTCCGCTTATTTTGCTGTTTAGCGCGTTCTTTTTTGCCCCGACTTTCGGCAGGGCGGTGGATTTTTCGGTCTCTTTTCTGCTTTCCAAGTTTTTCAAAGACAATGGGGGGTTGAGCGCGCTTTACGGCGCAAACAAAAAGTGGATTTTTTTGAAAGGGGCGATAGCCGCCCAGTTCTTGGGCTTGGGGGTTGCCTGCGGCATATTTTTAGTCCAGCTCTTTAAGCCGATGTTCAACGAGTATGAATACGGCTGGCGCACGACGATGCCGCGCATTGTCACTTCCGAAAGAATGGAGGGCTTTGTAGGTTTCGTATCTCTGCCGTGGGCTGTTTTTGCGGGCGAAGGCACGGGCTATCCTTCGCTTGGGCAGATTGAAAAATCCAAATTTCTGTCGGGCGAGGGCGCAAAACTGACATCTGAAAGCTGCGAGGCATGGGCGATATTTTTCATAATGGCAAGCTTCTTTTACGGAGTGTGTTTGCGCGGCGCAGTTTTGGCGTTTTTCTATTTCAAGATATCCCGCACTTTCGGCGTAAACCGTATAAGAAACGACCGCAAGATAAGCGACATCATACGGCGCATGGAGTTTGCCTCTTGCGACAATTCGCTGGATTTGTCGAGCTTGCCCTCCGAAGGCTCGCCTTCCGTTCTCGTTTTGCTGCGCTCGGATTTATCGGCGTTTTCGGACGTTATTTTAAATTCGGTGAAGGCTTCGCTAAACGAGCAGAGGGCGGAAATTGCGAGCTATTCTTTCGGCAGGGAAATTTTTTCGGAGGATTTTGAAAAAGCGATTGCCCCCAAGAAAAACATCGCCTTGGTGCTTCTTTCCGACGATTACAACGAGGAGGTTTTTGAGAATGTTGAAAATCTCGTAAACAAGTTTCCGGATAAATTCGTCAGCGTGCACCTTTTGGGCAGGCTTTCAAAATCGCAGGGAGTTTTCAGAACTCCGGGGGCTGTTGAAAAATCTTGGTGGTCTCGAAAGATAAATTCCATTTCAAGCCGCAACATAAAACTTTTTTAGAGATGAAAAGCCTTTACAAAATTGTCATAGTGGGGCGTCCGAACGACGGCAAGAGCAGTGTTTTTGCGAATTTTTTGGGAGACGACGAGGTCGCGGGTTCGCCCATTCCAGGAGAGACAAAGCATATGCAGCCGCGCGAAATCAATTTGGGCAAATGCAATGTCGAGGTCATCGACACTCCGGGGCTTCAGCATCCCGAAACCGTATTTTTCAGCTTTAAAGACTATGTGGCGGCAGGGCGCAATCCCGCAAACGCCTTTGTTGACGAGTTTAAGGATCCGCGCTATGCGCACGACGTGGAAATAATGAAGGCGCTTTCCGGCGCCGATATTTGCATGCTTGTTGTTAATGCCGATAATTTTGTAGGGCATACGCAAAAATGCCTGCTTGACACTTTTTCGATGCTCGGCGCGGGCGTTGCCGTTTTGGGGCTTGTAAACCGAAAGGACGATGATTTTATCGGCGAATGGCGCGATAATTTCGCAAGCCGCGCAATGGAATGTTTTGAATTCGACGCGTTTAAGACAAAATTTTCGGACTGCGCAAGGCTGTTTGACGAAATTTGCTCGGCGTCCTCTTTGCGCGTCCGTTCGGATTTGAGCGAAGTTTTGCGTGCGTTGAAAGCCAACAGAACTTCGCTTTGGCGCAGCAATATTGACGCCGCGGCGGGGGAAATCTTGAACTCTCTGAAAGACTTGATGAATTTGCGCTCTTCTTTGAAAATGTCGAATTTTTCAATCACAAACGGGGAGTCTTCGCGCCTGCGCGACGATTTGTCGCTGGCGGTTTCCCGTTTCGTGTCGGGTTTTAGGGGAGAAATTCTGCGCAGGTTCAAATATTCGGGCATAAAAATCAGCGCGCCGGATTTTAAGCTTGCCGACGCCCAAATGCGTATAATTTTGCCGAATGTGATTCGCAGGCTTTGGAGCAGGCTTCCGTTTGCCCGAAAGCCCGACGCTCTTTGCGCGCCCAATCCGCATTCCGACTTGCCGGAAATTTTTGCAAGGGACGCCGTATCCTTTGTGTCTTCGATTGCGTCTTTTTCCTATGCGAAATCCGCCACAAAGGAATTTGAAATGGACTTGTCAAAGTGTGGCTCTCCGGCCGCTTTCATAAATGCGGAAAAGCTTGCGCGTTTTTCAAGCCGCGCCGCAAACGGAGACGAGAGCGATTCTTTTTTTGCGATGCAGAACGCGCTTAGGGAGGAATTGGCGGACGTCATTATGCTCTCCGCCAAATAGGGCGCGAATTATCGGCTTTCGATGAAAATTTCGGCTTCGCGCAAGTTTTTGAATATGTTTGCGTCGGGGCATAAAATTTCGAGGCTCTCAAAAGAATTTCCGCCTGTCGCGACAAGTATGGGCGTCAGGGCGCAGGCTTTTGCCGCTTTGTAGTCGTAGGGAGAATCGCCTACAACCGCGCTTGTTTCAAAGTCGGATTTCATTTTTTCAAGCGCAAGCAGGGTAAATTCCTTTTCCGGCTTTCGCGCGCCGTTTAATGAGGTTCCTATTATTCTGTCGAAAAAATGGCCAAAATCCAGAATCTCGATTATGTGTTCGGCGGATTTTTGGGATTTGTTCGTAAAGAGCGCGGTTTTTATTCCGCGAGACTTTAAGCCCTGCAAGATTTCCCGCGCATGGGGCATTTCCTTCAAGCCGACAAGCTCGTATTCTTCGATATGCTCCATATAAGTTTTTGCAGCTTGCAAAGCCGAGTCTTTGCCGATTAGTTTTTCAAAAGTGATTAAGATTGAGCCGCCGACTGTGCGTTTTACCTTTTCGAGCGTCGGGGGCGTTATGCCCATCGGCTCAAGCGAGGCGGCAATGCATCTTGTTATCGCCTCATAGTTGTCGACAAGAGTTCCGTCCAAATCAAAGAAAACGGTTTCAATTTTGCGCATGGCTTATTTTTGTTCCTTTTCGGAAACTTCGACTTTGATTTTATATCTGCTTTGCTTTTGCGAGCCGTCTTTCGGCGCAAACATTCCTTGAGAATTTAATATGACCTCTTTTTCGGCGATTTTTATTTTGCGCTCGGCGGGCATTTGCGGAACTCTCGCGTTTGGTTTTTCTCCAATTACCTGAGCAGGGAGCATTTTGGCGTTTGGAGGCGGCACGGAGGTCTTTTTTGCTTCCGCCAAATCCATAGCCTTGCTGCTTTTTATGGCGCCGACACTCATATCTTTTGTGAATGCCACCGTCGGGCGCTCTATTTTTTTTGTTCCGAATAGAAAGTCTTTTATCGAGTTTGTTTTTACGTCCGAAAGCCCGAGTTGTTCGCCCGCCTGCGTTGTCGGCATTCCCGGTTCGGTGGAGCGCGAAGAGCGGAACATATATTTATTTATGTCGTGCATCGATTTCTCGCTTACTTTTTCCAAAAATTCCTGCATTTCCCCGTCCCGATAATGGCGTTTTGAAAAGTCTATGCTTCCTTCGTATTTTCGGGACAAATTTCTGTCGGAGTTTTTTATTGCGTTGAGTTCGGGAATATCGAAATTGCCCTCGAAACGGTTTAGTTCAGGGGGAGAAAACTCCTTTTTGTAGCGGTCGTTTTTTTTGCCCGACATTGTTTCGGCAAGCGCGCCTCCTTTGAATTCGGAATTTTTTTCCCGCAATGCTTTTGCGCCCGCTCCGTCGTCTTTCGGCTGAAACGCCTTTGGGGAAAATTGCTTTTCCATAAGCCTGCTTTTTTCGTCTTGAAAGCGGCTTCCCTTTTTTTCCATTTCGGAGCGTTCGAGGGTGATGTTGCCTTCGGTGAAATCGTTGTGCTGTTGCGCAAAAGACTTGGGCGATGCCGTTATGGCGGCAAGCGCGGCAAGAAAAATTACTTTTGCGCCGAATTTCATTTATATTTCAACACCCAAAATTTCCAAAATTCTTTGCAAGTCTTCGTTGCCGAAATATTCGATGATTATTTTTCCCTTCTTGGGGCTATGCTTTAATTCGACTGCGGCGTTCAAACGCTCTGAAATCTTTTTCTGCACGTCGCGGACCACCGCGTTTTGAGCCGCCTGCGAGCGCGCGGTGCCGGTTGTGTTGCGTTCGCGCTCGTTTTTTATGCGGTTTACGGCTTCTTCCGCCATTCTGACGTTGAGCTGTCCCTCTACGATTTTTCGGGCAAGCAGTATTTGCTGGGTTTTGTCATTTAAAGAGAGGAGGACTTTTGCATGCCCGTGCGACAGATTGCCGGTTGCTATAAGCCCTTGTATTTCTTTCGGCAAAGTTAAAAGGCGCAGGGAGTTCGCGATGGTTGAGCGCGGTCTGCCGAGCCTGTTTGCTGCCGCTTCCTGCGTAATGTTGAAATTTGCTATTAAAGCCGCTATGCCTTGCGCCTCTTCCATCGGGTTTAAATCGGAACGCTGCAGGTTTTCTATCAATCCTTTTACTGCTGCGGAAGCGTTGCTTGCGGTTTGCACGCAGGATGCTATGCGCTTTAAGCCGAGTTTCCTGCATGCCCTTAAACGCCTTTCGCCGGCAATCAATTCAAATGTTCCGTTTTGAAGCTTGCGCACTATAATCGGCTGCAGCAAGCCTTCCGAAGCTATTGAATCCGCAAGCTGCGCGATTTCCTCTTCCGAAAATTCCTTGCGCGCCTGATAGGGGCTTACGGAGATTTTTTCGATTAAGATTTCGCTGAAAAGCCCCATCGGGGTCTGCGCCGATTTTTCCGCTGAAGACGCTTCGCTTTTCGGGTCGGATTTTGCGGCAGTCTTCAAGGGAGCGGTTTTTGAAGCCGGAACAGCTTTTTTTATGCCTCCGCTTATGATTGAGCCGAGCCCCCTGCCGAGTGATTTGTGTTCTTTTGCCATATTATTCCTTTGTGGGAACGAAAATCGTTTGACCTACGACCAATCCGCGGTTTGCGTCGGCAATGCGGTTTGCGTCCTGTATCCATTTTACCGTCGAGCCGTATTTGCGGGCTATCGCGCTCAGCGTGTCGCCGCGCACAACCGTGTGCGTAATTCCCATTTTCGGATAGTTTTCCGAAAAGTTTGTTTGAACCTGCCCTTGCGGCTTTGCTCCGATTGCCTTTGCAAGCTTTTCCAAATTCGCGTTTGTCTGGCTTGCGAGCGAATCCAATTCTTTGCGCACAAGCGCGAGTATTTCGCTCCTGTTTTGGGCGGCGGAAGAGGTTATTTCAGCCCTCAAAGACGCGGTTGCCGCGTTCATTCCCTCGTTTGAAGTCGCCGCATTTTGCGCGTCTTTCAGCGCTTTTTTCAACGACTCGTTTTCTGAGGAAAGCCGTTCGACTTCAAGGGTTAATTTGCCTACTTCGCGCTTGATTAGCTCTATGTCTTGCAGGATGTCGGCAAGCACGGAGCTTTGGGCGCAGGCGCAAAGCGAAGCGGCCGAGATTGCAAATATTGTGAAAATTTTTTTCATAAATCTTATTGCTCTGCTATTTTAGAAAGTTCTTTTAAGTTCAGTTTGCCCGACGGCAAAAGCGGTATGCGGTCGGTTTTCACGATGTGTTTC
>JAGBWO010000014.1 GCA_017629765.1 Opitutales bacterium
GATGGCGGAAGGCTACGGCTTCGGAGCGGAAGGCGACTGGAAAACCGCCGCGCTTTTCAGAACAATGTGGGTGATGGGCAAGGGGCTTCCCAAAGGATGCTCTTTCCTTGAAGACTACACCCTGAATTTCGACGGCGAAAAAAGCGCGATATTGCAGGCGCACATGCTCGAAGTATGCCCGCTTATTTCCGAAGAGAAGCCGAGACTTGAAGTCCATCCCCTCGGAATCGGGGGCAAGGCGGATCCCGCCCGCCTCGTCTTTACCTCAAAGCAGGGCGAAGGCGTCGCCGCCACAATCGTCGACATGGGCAACCGTTTCAGAATGATAATAAACAAGGTTGACTGCATAAAAAGCCAAAAGCTCCCGATGCTTCCTGTTGCAAGCGCGCTTTGGATTCCGCGCCCGAACTTTGAAATCGGGGCGGCGGCATGGATTTTGGCAGGCGGAACGCACCACACGAGCTTCTCTTACGACTTGACAATAGAGCAGCTTCAAGACTATGCTGAAATGGTAAATATTGAGGCTCTTGTAATAGACGAAAACACCACGATAGACTCGTTTAAAAAGGATATGCGCATAAACGAAATCTATTACATGCTAAACAAGGCGCTTATGTAAAATTCATACGAAAGAAGAATCTCACATGGACGGAAATCAAGTTTCTATGAACGATGTCGCAAAAGCTTGCGGCGTTTCAAAAAATACGGTTTCGCTTGCCCTGAGGGATTCTCCTTCCATTTCTCCAAAAACAAAAAGCAAAATATTAAAAGCCGCAAAGAATTTGGGGTACGAAAAGAATATGACCTTCTCCAAATTTATGTCGGAAATAAAAAAGCACGGCGTAAACAAGTACCGCGAAACAATCGCGCTCATAAACGCCAACAAAAACCCTAACGCATTTAAGGAACACCCAACAATTCCTTATTATGTGGAGGGCATACGCAAGGCGGCAAAGCGCGAAGGCTTTGCCATCAACGAATTTTGGCTTTACGATAAAGATTTAAACGGGCGGAAGCTCGCAAGAATAATGAAGCAGCGCGGCATACGCGGCGGCGTCATAACGGGGCTTATGGACACGAACCTGCTGCCCCAAAGCTACAAGGAAGTATGGAATTCTTTCAAGTTCGTCATCACGGGCGTAAGAACATACAATCCCACTTTAAACTTTACGATAGCCGACCATTTTTTGATAGCCTATAAAGCCACCCTTAAAGCGCTCGAATACGGCTACGACCGCCCCGCCCTTGTTCTTGAAAGAAGGATTGACGAGCTCATCGAAGGCAGGTTTACAGGCGGCTTTTTGAGGGCGCAGCTGCAAATGCCGAAAGAAAACCGCATAGAGCCGTTTTTCGACGTTAAAGAAGCAGGCGAAGACATTGAAGTTTTCAAAAAATGGTTTAAGAAAAACAAGCCCAATGCGATTATCTGCCTTTACAACTCCGTTGAAAAATGGGTTGACGCCATGGGCGTGAAAGTTCCGCAGGAGCTTGGGCTGATTCAGCTTGAAAGAAGGACCCACCAAGGCAAATGGGCGGGAATGAACCAAAGAAACGACATCGCGGGAGAAGCCGCCATCGAAAGGCTTTCCCAAATACTCTATTCGCCTAATCCCGACTTCAACATAAACATCACAGCCTCTTTGATAAGCCCGGAATGGGTTGAGTCGGAAACCATTTTAAACCGAAACAAAATTTCCAAAAAAAAGAGCCGTTAAAGGCTCTTTTTTATTTTACTCAAACCCGTTCGGATGCGCGGAATGCCATTTGTAGGCGGTGCGTATTATGTCTTCCACATTCTCGTATTTTATACGCCAGCCAAGCTCCTTCTTCGCCTTTGAAGAATCCGCATACAACGCGTCGGGGTCGCCCTCCCTTCGCGGGGCGAACTCATGCGGAACTTTCAATCCGCTCACTTTTTCGACACCCTTGATTATTTCCAAGACGGAATTCGGCGTTCCCGTTCCCAAGTTGTAATGCAAAAATTTGCCATCTCCTTCAAGAAGCTTGAAAGAGGCTATATGCGCCCTGCTTAAATCGTCGACATGAACATAGTCGCGCAGGCACGTTCCGTCGGGAGTGTTGTAGTCGGAGCCGAAAATTTTTAGCGCGGGACGCTTTCCCATCGCCGCGTAAATGGCAAGAGGTATCAAATGGCTTTCGGGAGAGTGGTCTTCGCCTATCGAGCCGTCCTCCGCCGCCCCGCTTGCGTTGAAATATCTAAACGCAACTGAATTCAACCCGTACGCCCTCGCGCAATTTTGCAGGAAATGCTCTACGTCCAGTTTTGTCTGCCCGTACGGATTTATTGGGTTTTGCGGCAAATCTTCAACTATCGGCAACGACTTCGGTATCCCGAATGTCGCGCAGGTTGAAGAGAAGACAAACTTTTTCACGTTATGCCCAATCATTGTTTCGATTAATGATATAACGCCGGAAAGGTTGTTTTTATAGTACTTTATAGGCTCCAAAACGGACTCCCCTACATTTATAAACGCGGCAAAGTGCATTACAATGTCGATTTTTTCATCGTCCAAAATTTTGCCCACAAGGTCTTTATCAGCCAAATCTCCCAAATAAAACGGAACGGATTTATCAAGAGCCTGCCTGTGCCCGTAAGACAAATTGTCCAAAACAACAGGGCTATGCCCCGCCTCGACAAGCTGCCTTACACAATGGCTGCCGATATACCCCGCTCCTCCGATTACAAGAACTTTCATAAAGCCGCTTTCCTTAAATCCGATTAAAAAATTCTCGCGCCGTCCCCTGCAAAACACTCAAAAATTTTCGGTTTTGCGCCGAACTTTTGCCCGTACTTTTCCGCGACCTCCTCAGCCTGGCTCTCCGAAAAATCATCGGAAACCAAAGCCATTACCGCGCCGCCGAAGCCGCCGCCGCTCAAACGCGCGCCGTAAACATTTTTTTGCATTTTAAGCAAATCCACAAGCTCGTCAAGCTCCTCGCAGGAGTTTTCAAAGAGGTTTTTCGAGCTTTCGTGAGAGGCGAACAAAATCTTGCCAAGAGATGCCATGTCGCCCGCTCCCATACACTCCTTTGCAAGGAGCACCCTTTCGTTTTCCTCGATGACATGGCGCGCGCGCTTATAGACGGTTTCGCTCATTTTGTCTTTTTTCGCGTTCAAATCGCGCATCGTAAAATCGCGCAGCATGCGCTCTTTGCCGCCCTCTGATAGGATTTTTGCGGCTTCAAGGCACTCTCTATGCCTTTCAGCATAAAGCCCGTCAACAAGAGCGTGCTTTTTTGTTGAGTTAAAAAGATAAAATTTGCAGTTGGGCGCGAGCGGCAAAGTTTCAAACTCCTCCGTCTTGCAGTCTATGAAAACGACGGAATTTTTCTTTCCGAAACACGAAACGCCCTGGTCCAAAATTCCGCAAGGCATTCCCACAAAATTGTTTTCGCTTTTTCTTCCGATTATTACGGCTTCCTTTTTTGAAAGCGAAAATCCGTAAAGCTTCGCAAAGGCGTAGCATGCCGCCATTTCTATCGCCGCGCTCGAACTCACTCCGGCGCCTTTTGGCAAATTGCTCGCGTCGGCAAAATCAAATCCGAAATCAGCTTTAAGACCCGCTTCAACCAGATACTTGAAAACGCCAAGCGGATAATTCACCCAGTTTAACGAGCGCGGCAATGGCTTTATTTCTCCCAAATCAAGGCTTACTTTCTCGCCGGTGGAAGAGTTTGCAAAACAAATTTTGCCGTCGCTTCTCTTGGATACGGCAACGGCAATGTTTTTGTCTATGGCAACCCCCATCACAAAGCCGCCGTTGTAATCGGTATGGTTGCCCACGAACTCAATTCTTCCGGGAGCAACCGCAACAACCTGCGGCTCCATTCCGAAAAACTTTTTGAACCGTTCAATAGCAGTTATTTCCACCATAAAAATTCCTCAGCTGAAATAAACATACAAGGACGTTGTGATAACCAGCACCGCCGCGCCCATTATGTAAACCGACTTGGAGTGCTCAATGTTTATCTTTTCGTTTACGGGCATTGCGACTTCCTGCCTCAGCGGCTTAACCAAAGTCATCAGCATCATAATCAAAAGAATCAGAATGAAAGTTATGGCCATTCTGTTCAAGAAGGCGACCTCCGGCAGGCAAAGCTTCATAAGCCCGTAAATCACAGGGCTTGCAATGATGCCGACTGCGCCCGCAAAGCGAGGGGCTTTTTTGGAAAACAGGCCGAACAGGAAGACCGCCAAAATGCCCGGCGAAAGAAAGCCCTGAAACTCCTGTATGTATGTGAAGATGTTTCCGAAGGCGGGGCTGTTCAAAAACGGCGCTATGATGCAGCCCGCAACCGCAAAGGCGGCGACGCACAATCTGCCCGTAAGCACCTGAGCCTTGTCGGAGGCGTCTTTTTTCACAAAACGCTTGAATATGTCTATCGTAAATATTGTCGAAGCCGCGTTAAGCATCGAGGCGAGCGAGCTTACTACCGCGCCGAGCAGCGCCGCAAAAATAAAGCCCGTAAGCCCGTTCGGCGGAACCAAATCCTTCAAAAGAAGCCCGAAAGCAGTGTCGTATTTATACCCCACAAGCTGGCGCGTTTTAACTTCGCCCAATAGCTGGCTTTTCAAATTCGGGTTTTTCAATTCGGGATTTTTTTGATACATCGACTCGTTCCACCCGTCCACAAGCTTGCGCAATTCGGGGTTCTGCCTTGCCCAAGCCATGTCGTAGGAATAGCGGATGTTTTTTAATGCGCCGGAATTTCTCAAATTAAAGTACTGCCTGAATTCCTTTTGAATCTCCTTGCCTTCCACAACCGCCTTGCCGTCTATCGCGGAGGATTTTGAGATTAAGTTTTCCGCGCTTTCAAGCTCGGAAGCGGGAATTTCGTCAAATGTCTTGAATTTCGCAAATTTTTCGTTTGCGTACGCCATCGCCACCGCATTTGCGTTCGAAGCCTGAATTTTGGCGTCCGCCGAAGCGTAGCCCGCCATTTTATCGGCATACAAATTGAAGGCGATGAGACCCGGAAACACGATTAAAAACGGTATTAAAATTTTCATGAACGCGGCAAACATTATGCCCTTCTGCCCTTCCGCCAAACTTGACGCGCCGAGAGTGCGCTGCATTATGTACTGGTTCAAGCCCCAATAATAGAAATTCGGAATCCAAAGCCCGATAATCAAAGCTGTCCAAGGAACTTCGCTGTTGTCGGCGGGCAAAAACATTGTGAGCTTGTCCGCATTCGCCGCCGAAAATTTTTCGATGCCACTTGAAGCGTCGGTAATGTTTTTGAGAGCGTCCGCCCCTGCCGTATGCGTAATTTTGGAAACTTCTATTGCGCCCATTGCGTCAAAGGCAAGATAAGCTATAATCGCCCCGCCCGCAATAAGAGCGGCGCCCTGAATCAAATCCGCCCAGGCGCAGGCTTTCAATCCGCCAACAAATACGTAAACAGCGGCAACAATGCCTATCGTCCAAGCAAAAAACGCAACGTCCATCGGAATCCCGAAAAACTCATGGCCGCTAAACATCGTCGACGCCGTAATCGCGCCCGAATAAATCACCCCCGTAACATTTACCGCAACCAGCACAACAACCATCATTACCGACATCACCGTCCTTGAAAACGTGTCGAAGCGGTGCTCCAAGAATTGGGGCATAGTATATATGCCGCTTTTCAAAAACTTAGGCAAAAAGAAAAACGCCACGAAAACCAAAGTGATTGCCGCCATCCACTCATAACTTGCAATGGCAAGCCCCGCAGGACCCGACGCGCTTCCGCTCATGCCCACAAACTGCTCTGTGGAAATGTTGGCTGCGATAAGCGAAAAGCCTATAAGCCACCATGAAAGCCCCCTGCCCGCCAAAAAATAGCCCTCGGCGTCTTCTCCCGACTTGCTCCTGCCCATATAAAGCCCTACAAACAAGACGAGCGCGACAAACCCTATAAAAATTGCGATATCAAGACTGCTAAACAACATAGTTCATTTTCCGTTTAAGATTGTTGGTGCAAATACTCCCCCCTTCAATAAAATATCGGCTCTACGGGAGAATGAATAAGGAAACAATTTTTTAACCTGATTGTAAAGTTTTTTTATTCGGATTTTAAATATTTTGAAACAAAGTTTAAAATTGACAAAGAAAACAGTGGCGCATAATCTGTAAATTATGACAATAAAAAAACCGACTTTTGCTGCATTAAAAAAATCCATACTCGCGCCAATTTTGCTTGCATCGGCACTCACAAGCCTTGCAGGCGCAGAGTTTGAACGCGATTTTTCGCCTTCGGAAGGCATTGTGCCTCCTTGCGAGAAATCTTTCAGGGACGAAGTCTGCCTAAACGGATACTGGCAGTTTCAGCCCGTAAAAATTCCGAGCGGATTTGAATTCGGGAAGGGAATTCCCCCCGAACTTGAAAAACCTTCTCCCGACAAATGGGAAAGCGTCAAGATAAAAATTCCGTCCCCGTGGAACGTCAACAAATGGGGCGGAGGCAACAAGACGGGAGAAGGCACGAACCTGCCCTACGCCCCAAGCTCGGTATATTTCCCAAACTATCCCGACAGCTGGTGCGACGCCCGCATGGGATGGCTCAAAAAAGAATTCGACCTTCCGGAAAGCTTTAAGGGGAAAAGAATATTCTTGCACTTCGACGCCATTGCAGGACAAGCGCAAGTATTTGTAAATTCAAAGCCCGTCGGCTCGCACTTCGACCAGCATCTCGGCTTTGAATGCGACATAACAGACTCGGTAAAAAGCGGCAAAAACGAAATCCTTATCGGGATACGCCACTCAAAGCTGTTTGACAAGCGCCACCCCAAATACAGAATGAACGCGACATATCCCGCAGGCTCCAACACGGACGATTTAATCGGGATATGGCAGGACGTGTTCCTGCTTGCAAAACCGAATGTGTTTGTTGAAGACGTATTTGTAAAGCCGTCAGTGTCAAAGGGAATTTTGGAAATCGAAGTCTCGGTAAAAAATTCCTCGCAAAATGATTTTGAAGGGGAAATCTCAGCCGACATAAGCGAATGGATTAACAAAGCGGCAAAAGATTTGAAAAAATCAGGCTCGCTGAATTTGGACGACGGAAAGCCGCTTGGCAAAAGGGCTGAAACCGTTCTTAACGCCCCCGAACCAAAGTGGTCGCTTGCAAAAAATCCGTCGCTTAAAATTCCCCCGCAAAAAATTTCAATAAAAGCGGGAAAAACCGCCTCCATAACCCTTTCGGCGGAAGCAAAAGACGCCCTTAAACTATGGTCTTTAAAAGAACCCAATCTCTACGCCGCGCTTGTTAAAATCCAAAACGGCAGCGGAAATTCGGACATAAAATACACCCGCTTCGGCTGGCGCGAATTTTCAATTTCTGGCTTTGACATTCTGTTAAACGGCGAAAAAATCCAAGCCTTCGGAGACCTTCAACATCCGTTCGGACCCTATACCTGCTCGCGAAGGTTTATATACGGATGGTACCAAATGATAAAGTCATTCGGCGGCAACGCGGTCCGCCCGCACGCCCAGCCATGGCACAAGTATTATTACGATATGGCCGACGAAATGGGGCTTATGGTGCTTGCGGAAAGCGGGCTTTTCGGCTCGTCAATCCGCCCGAACCTCACCCTTGACGAAACTTGGACGCGCACGGAAGAGCAAGTAAAGCGCCTCGTAAAACGCTACCGCAACAATCCTTCGGTTTTGGGCTGGAGCGTAGGCAATGAAATGTTTGCGATGAGCCTGCCCCACTTGCAGGTCAAAAACTTTGAAAAATTCGGCAGAATAAAAGACGAAAAACAAGTAAAACAAGAGGACTTGCAGGAATACAATCAATACAAGTCCGACTTCGCGCAGCTTGAAAAAGACAAAAAACTTTGGGAGGAAAAACTTGCCGACCTTGCAAAAGTTCCCCAAAAACTCGATCCTACCCGTCCGTTCATAACAATCGACGGAGACAGAGACCTTTCAGGCAGCCTTCCCGTTTGGAGCAGACACTTCGGCGACGGAAACATCTCAGGCGGAGTGCTTGAAGCCAAGAAAAATCTAAACGCCCCAAAACCGATGGTTGTCGGAGAATTCGGAGCGACATACTACGGCAATCCGAGCCGCGTTTACAAATACTGGGGCGACGAAGTTTTCGCGTCCTACGCCGGGCGCAACAAAGCTTTGGCGGGAGACCTGTACAGGGCGGTAAAAGAAGTCGCAATCCCCCATCTTGCGTATTTCTCCCCGTCCGAAGTGTGCTGGTTCGGCATCGAGCATCTGCCATACGGATACAACGACTTTTCAAGGCTTCCGAACTTGCAAGACGGAATTTTCCCCAAAAAAGCATATGTCGAAGGCAAGCCGGGATACCAGTTTGAACGCATACCGCCCTACATTTTCACGATAAACCCCGCAATCGACAAATCATTGCCGTTTATGCGCCCCCTCGCCCACTATAAGGCGTTGAAGGCCGCAATCAAAAACGAGCCTTGCGAATTTGCGGAAATCAAAATGCAAAAAATATCAAATCCGCAGGCGTTCAAGCATCCGCAAAACGTCGAGCCTCTGCCGCCCGCAAAGTTTGCGGAAGCGTTTTTCGTAGGCAATGAAAACTCGGATTTGGCAAAAGCCTTAAAACGAAGGGGCGCAATCCTGAACTTTAAAAACGACAAACTTCCGTTCGTTATTGCGGACGCCGAAAATCTGACAAAAGAAGAAGCCAAGATTTTGAAAAAAATCGCCGCGGAAACTTTTGCAAAAGACAAAAACGCGGTAATGCTTTTTATGGTTTCCGAAAAAGATTTCAGCGACAGCGCAAAAGAATTTTTGGGAGAAGGCATAAAAGCCGTCAAGCATTCCGGCACCGCGCTGGACAAGGTTGAAGAAAGCGGCGTTTCAAAATATTTCAATGCGTTTGACCTTTATTTTTCCGAACCGCAAAGCGCGGGAGACTTCAACGAGCGAAAAATTTTTAAACAAGTCATAACCGGCGACATTCTGAAAGGAGCAAAAACCGCTTTTATCCCGTCGAATATCGACTGGTCGCTGTTTGACGCGCCCGAAATGCGCAAGTGCGCGCAGACAATCCTATACGAGCGCCTGCAAAAGCCGCAGGGCGCAATATTGTTCGAAAAGAAGCTGAAAAAAGGCAAAATTGCCGTGTCTTCTTTAAACTACAAGCTAAAATCAAACCAGTCAAACCTGCTGATAAAAAGCGTCCTTAGAATTTTGGGACTTGCAACTCAAAGGGGCGAAGCATCGTCCGAAAAAGCGTCGGCGCACGACCTCTTGATGGACGGGCCGATAGACTAATTGCACAAACCACATACAAAAAAAAGGCTGTCTGATTTTTTAGACAGCCTTTTTTGTTTAGGCAAAGATGTTTTTTAGTACCGTAAGAATCCCGTATAACGCATAAGATTGGAGCTTAGACGAGCATTTACAAAAAAACTGCGGCGAAGTACGCGACTACCGCAGTTGTTTTTCGTAAAGCGGAATATATAAGCCCAATATTACGCGTTATAGAAGTTCGGCAATCTGAACGGCATTCAACGCCGCGCCCTTCCAAAGCTGGTCGCCCGCAACCCAGAAAGACAAACCGTTTTCAAACGCCAAGTCCTTCCTTATCCTGCCCACGCCGCACTTAACCTTGCGCTGGTAGAAAAGCGGCATCGGATACTTTAAGTTTGCGACATCGTCGTTTAATTCCGCGCCGGAAAATTGCGAAATAACTTCGCGGGCGCGCTCGACGCTGACAGGCTTTTCAAATTCCGCGTTGATTGCCACGCTGTGCGCCCGCATTACGGGAATTCTTACGCAAGTCGTGGAGCATACGAGGCCCGGAAGCCCCAAAATCTTGCGGCTTTCGTTTAGCATCTTCATTTCCTCTTTCGTGTATCCGTTGTCTTGGAAGACATCAATGTGCGGAAGAGCGTTGAATGCGATTTGGTACGGATAAACTTTTGAAGTGATTTCTTCGCCTTTTGCGTACTGCTTAACCTGATTGTCAAGTTCCTGCAAAGCGGCGGCGCCAGTGCCTGAAACCGCCTGATAGGTCGCGGCAAAGAACCTCTTCAACCCGAATTCCTTGTGGAGCGGGCAAAGAGCCATAAGCGAGATTGCCGTAGTGCAGTTCGGGTTTGCAATGATGTTTTTATGGGTTTTTATCGCTTCGGGATTGACTTCCGGAACAACCAAAGGCACATTCGGATCCATGCGGAAAGCGGAAGAATTGTCGATTGCGACGCAACCCCTCTTGGCGGCTTCCGGAACAAGGAGTTTTGACGGAGTTCCGCCCGCCGAGAAAATCGCGATGTCGAGTTTTTCGAAACTTTCGGGCTTGGCTTCCTCGATTATGAACTTATTGTCTTCAAACTCCACGGTTTTGCCTGCGGAGCGGGAAGACGCAAGCAGGGTAAGCTCGCTCATCGGAAAGTTTCTCTTGAAGAGAAGCTCCAAAAGTTCTTGACCTACGGCGCCCGTTGCGCCAACAATTCCAACTCTATACTTTTTTGACATGGATATTATTGATGAAATTTTTAAAGTTTGTGCAAAACACAATGTTAAACCTACAAAGCATTGTATTTTTGTAAAAATTGCCAAGCAAAAACTTTATCTTTTTAAAGAAAAATCTCTTGTCAAAGAATGCCATGTTTCCACCTCCCGCAATCCCCCGTCGTGCAGGGAAGGTTCGCTCGGAACCCCGTGGGGCCTACACAAAATAGACGGCAAAATCGGGGGCGGGCTGCCTCTTGACACGGTTTTCCGCGCAAGAAAACCCGACGGGCTCTTGTCCGAACAGACTGACGAAGAGAAAAAGAAAAACCTTATACTCGGCAGAATTATGCGCCTAAGAGGGCTTGAAAGCGGCTTGAACAGCGGCGGAGAATTCGACACCTACTCGCGCTTCGTCTACATACACGGAACCAATCAAGAAGACAAAATCGGAACGCCCAACAGCCACGGCTGCATACTGCTTGAATCGCAAAATCTTAAAAAAATTTTTGACGAAATCGAAGACGGCTCTATTGTGTATATAGAAAAATAAGGTTTTTAATGCAATCAATTCTGATAGTTGACGATGAAAAGCACACCCGCCAGGGACTGTGCATGGCGTTGTCGGAAAATTACGACGTTTCGGCGGCGGCAAACGCCGATGAAGCCCTGCGCCTTATGCAGGCCCAAAATTTCGACGCAATCATAACCGACCTCAGAATGTCGGGCAAATCCGGCTTAAATCTCATCGACGAGGCAATCCTTATGCCAAACAAGCCCGCATGCATAATGATGACGGCATACGGCAATATCGACGTCGCGGTGGAGGCAATGAAGCACGGCGCAAGCGATTTTCTGACAAAGCCGATAGATATCGGCCGACTTGAAGCCATTTTGTCGCGCGCCCTCGAAAAGCGCAATGCGACAAACAAAACGCATATCGACGCAAAGAAGCCAAAAAACAGCTTTTCGGACGCCGAAATCATCGCAACAAGCGGGGCAATGAAAAAAGTTTTGGAGCAGGCCCGGCGCGTCGCCGCTTCAAAGGCGACAGTAATGCTTACGGGGGAAACAGGCACAGGTAAAGAGCTTGTTGCCGAATTCATACACAAAAACTCTCCCCGAAAAAACGCAAAATTCGTCCCCGTACACTGCGCGGCAATCCCCTCAAACCTTATTGAAAGCGAACTTTTCGGATACGAAAAAGGGGCGTTTACGGGGGCTTCAATGCGCAAGGCGGGGCGTTTTGAAACGGCAAACGGCGGAACTTTATTCTTGGACGAAATAGGCGAAATAGATTCTCCCACGCAGGTAAAACTCCTCAGGTTTTTGGAAACCCGAAAGATAGAGCGTCTCGGCGCCGTGGAGGAAACCCCGCTTGACATACGCCTTGTATGCGCGACAAACCGCGATTTGAAAGCGATGGCAAGCACGGGCGATTTCCGTGAAGACTTGTATTACAGGCTGAACGTCGTTGAAATAAATCTGCCTCCGCTTCGCAACCGCAGGGATGATATTGCGCCCCTTGTCAATTTCTACATCAAAAAATATGCGGAAGAAAACGGAGCCGAAAACGTAAGCGTATCGCCCGAAACAATGGAAATTCTTTCAAACTACCAATGGCCCGGCAACATAAGGGAGCTTCGCAACTTCTGCGAAAACGCGGTGGTTTTGAGAACATCGGACGTCATTGGAGAAAATTCCCTCGACGCGAGATTTTACGAAACAAAAACAAACGAGCCTCCTGAACAAAATTTCTCACCGCTTGTTTTCGACAAAAAAGAAAACGAGCTTGCCCTAATCAAAAAGGCGGTTGAAAAATGCGGCGGCAACAAAAGCAAGGCGGCAGAACTTTTGGGCATAAGCCGCAGAACGCTCCACCGCAAGCTGAAAAGCTAAAAAACGCCCATCGCCCATACGCAAAAAAACGGCTCCCTTCTTGCAAGAGAGCCGTTTTTTGTTTGGAATGGATTTTCGGCTATACGCGAACAGCTCCGTTTGCGGCGGAAGAAACGTTGCGGGCGTAAAACTGCAACGCCTTGGAAACAACTCTGTCGCGCTTGGGAAGATAGCCTTCCTTTTTCATCGCTTCCCTGCGCGCATTCATTTCGTCTTCGCCAATCAAAAGCGATATCGAGCGGTTCGGGATGTCGATGTCAATCAAGTCCCCGTTTCTGATTAGCGCAATGTCGCCGCCGTCCGCCGCTTCCGGAGAAGCA
>JAGBWO010000105.1 GCA_017629765.1 Opitutales bacterium
ATTTTGCAAGGGTTTCAATATCGACTCTCGGCTTGTAATACATCCCCCTGAAAAACGCCTCGCTCGAAATTTTCGCAAGGTTCAAATAGCCTTCGTAATTTTTTGCAATCAGCGTCTTGTGGAAGATTTGATGCTTGGGAAAATTTTCGGGGCGCAACATATCCTCGTTGTTTTCGACATCGGAAATATCGTCGGATTTTTCCACATTGCGCTTCGGCCTGTCCGCCATCAAATGGTCGTAAATAAAATATATCTCCTCTCCGCAAAGAGGCTTTACGCCCGCCTTTTTCGCCGCATTGTAAAAATCAATGGAACCGCACATGTTGCCGTGGTCGGTCATCGCAACCGCAGGCATTCCAAGTTCGCCGACGCGCTTCATAAGCTTGTCAATGCGCGTGCAGCCGTCCAAGAAGCTGTGGTCTGTGTGCAGATGTAAATGTACGAAATCCATTTTTAAAATCTACCTCTCCTCTTCCCCGCTTTGCGGAAGCAGCTCTATTTTGCACTCCTCTATTTTGCGCAGGCTGACTTTTTCAACGGTAATATTCATTCGCGGAGACATTATCTGTATTTTTTCGCCCTCTTCGGGAAACCTTCCGAGAATGTTCGTTATAAGCCCTCCGAAAGTCGAAACTTCGTCGTTGTCAAAATCGACATTCAAGAAATCCTCGACATTGTGGATTGCCGCAAGCCCCGCAACCTTGTAGGTGTTTTTGCCGATTTTTGAAATCGCGTTTGAAAGGTCTATAATGTCGTCTTTTATTTTTCCGACAATTTCCTCCAAAATTCCGTCGAGCGTCAAGACGCCGATAATCCCCCCGAATTCGTCTTCTACAACCGCCATATGAAGCTCGTTGCGGCGCAGCTTTTTAAGCGCGTCGATAAGAGGCTCCTCGTACTTCACTTTGACTATGCCGCGCCTGATTTTCATCAAGTCAACTTCCTCGCCGTTTTCGAGAACCCTGAAAATATCCTTGATGCGAACAATGCCAAGACAGTTGTCCAAATTTCCGTCGCAAATCGGATAGCGCGTATGCCCATATTTTGCGGCGATTTTCAAATTTTCCGAAACAGTGTCGGAAATGTCGAAAAACTGCACTTGGTTGCGCGGTATCATAACGTCCGAAATTTCAAGCTCGTTTAGGCGTATCGAATTGCGGACGATTTTTTTCGCGTATGGCGAAAGCTCGTCGCTCTCCTCCTCCTCGGTGCGCAATTTCACTAAAACGTCGATATGGTCAAACGACGCGTCGTCGTCCGAAATTCTCTTTCCGAAAAATTTTTCCGAAACCTTGCGGGCGACGATTTCAAACGGAAAAACCGCGTAATAAAAAATCGAAAAGAATTTGGAATGGCGCTTTATCGTTTTTACCGGCTCCTGCGAAGCGAAGCACGCCGACGGCAAGTCGCAAAAAACGTACTGCAAAAAAAGCGTTATGAGAATTGAAAACGCCACTATCTTCAAAGCGGTGTCAGACCCGACTTCGGCATTGCAAAGCTTCAAGGCTCCGTAAGCCGCGCACACAAACGCAAATGTAGCAACCATCAGAAAAAACCTTGCGCCGAGAGCCGCAAATATGCCTACCTTTTTGGATTTTTCAATGAGGCGCAGCTCGAATTTTGAAAGCCGCGCCTTTTCTTTCGCGTCCGCATTCTCAAAGCGCACCGCCGCAACCGCGTACGAAATCGACACAAAAGTCATATTCGCAACAAACGAAAGCATTGCGGCGACGCCCCCTAAAAGCAGCTCTGCCAAACCGTCCCTCATCTACTTACAAAATTTTCGCAAACTCTTCCAGGAAGCGTTCGTTTTGTTCGGGCAAGCCTATTGTGATGCGCAGCCAATCCGGCAAACCGTAGCCGACATTCGGGCGCACAATGACGCCCGCTTTTTGCAATGCGTCGAATTTCTTCAAAGCGTCGTTAACTTTTACCATAATGAAGTTTCCGCCTTCGGATATGTATTCAACGCCAAGCTCCTTGAATTTCTTTTCTATTTGTTCCCTGCCCTGTTTGTTCAGCTTTTTGCTTTTTTCGTAAAATTCAACATCGTCCAAAGCCGCCATTGCCGCAACTTGCGCAAGAGAGTTCATGTTAAACGGCTCGCGCACCCTGTTTATGTAGGAGGCAAGCTCTTCGGAGCAATATCCGTAGCCCGCCCTTAAACCCGCAAGCCCGTAAATTTTCGAGAATGTTTTAAGGCCTATGACATTCCTGCCCTCCGCGATTAAGCCGCGAATATCGACGGGATTGTCTTGAAAGTCCCCGTAAGCTTCGTCGTAGCAGAACACGACATGTTCGGGCAAAGACCTTACGAATTCGAAAACTTCATTTTGCGACAAAACCGTGCCTGTCGGGTTGTTCGGATTTGCAAGAAAAACGATTTTGGTTTTTTCGTCCACCGCATCGAGCATTTGCGACAGGTCGTAGCGCAGGGACGGCATGGGAACTTCGCGGGCTTCCGCGCCCATTAAAAGGGTTGAAAGCTTGTAAACGATAAACGACTGCGCGCCCATTACGGCATTGTCCCCCTCGCCCAAAAGCGCGTGCGCAACAAGCTCGATTACTTCGTTAGAGCCGTTGCCGAACACAAGCTGGCCCGGATTTAAGCCCATTACTTTTGAAATTTTTCTGCCCAATTCGTAGCATCCGCCGTCGGGATAGTAGTTCAGATTATCGAGGGAGCGGCTTACGGCTTCGATTGCTTTCGGGCAAGGTCCGAGCGGATTTTCATTCGACGCCATTTTCAAAATGCCGTCGGGGTCAAGCCCGAATTCCCTTGCGACATATTCTATGGGTTTGCCCGCCTGGTAAACAGGCTGGCTCAAAACTGATTTCCTTACAATATTTTCGATTTTCATTGCTTTGAAATTATTGACTTTGATTTTAGTATTTGCAAGTTCAGATAAATTTTCTATTCATTTTATTTATGCAAATAATTTGTACTGGCGCAACAGGCCTGGTCGGCTTCAATTTTTTGAAGGAAGCCGTTTCAAGGGGTCATAAGGTCACGGCTATTTCAAACAGCGCAAATTTGCCCGACATCGGCGGCGTTGAAACCGTAAAGCTTGATTTGACAGACTTTTCGGCTGTCGAACGCTTTTTTTTGGACAGGTTTCCAGAAGCGATTTTAAATTGCGCGGCAATTTCAAGCCCCGCAGTCGTCGACAAAAACCCCGAACTTGCGCATATGCTTAACGCGCGGCTTCCAGAAAAGCTCGCAATGCTCGCAAACCATATGAATTCGCGCTTCATCCACATTTCAACCGATATGGTTTTTGACGGAACGTGCGCCCCTTACAAAAATACCGATGTTCCCTGCCCTTTCAACTTGTACGGGCAAACCAAACTGATGGCTGAAAATTCGGTTTTGAAATACGCCGCTCCTTTGAGCGTGGTTTTGCGCATCTCCCATGTATGCGGAAGAAGCTTGAAGCAAAATCGCTCGTTTGACGAAAAACTCTTTTTGGCTTTTGCGCGCGGCGAAAAAGTAGAGCTGCCCGACAATGAAATCAAGCGGTTTGAACCCGCAAGCAGGGTTGGAGAGCTCATAACCGAGCTTTTTGAACGCCCGAACATAAGCGGAATTTACCATTATTGCGGTTTGGACAGCCTTTCAAGGTATCAGGCGGCAAAACTCATTTGCGAAAAATTTTCGCTCGATTGCGAGCAATTCATAGTAAAAAAGAATCTGCCAAGAGACGTCGATTTAAGCCTCGATATGTCTTGCATATCCCCGAGAGTAAAAACTCCCGCAGTAAATTTCAGCGAAATTTTGGAAGAGATAAAAATTCCGAACAGCTGCCTTAATTGGTATGAAAATCTGACGGGAAAAACCCAAATCAAGCGGTTTAAAATCTGATTGTTTCAAAAAAAAACGGCGGAAATTAAAGCTTTCCGCCGTTTTTTGTTTTGCAATAACTACTTGTTTTTGCCGTCAATCGCGCTTTTTACAAAAGCCAAAAAGAGCGGATGCGGCGCAAAAGGCTTTGAGTGGAATTCGGGATAGAACTGCACGCCTACCATCCATGGATGGTCTTTTTCTTCCAAAATTTCAACCAAATCGAACTTTTTATTTACGCCGCCAATAACCATTCCGGCATTTGTAAGCTTGTCTTTAAAAGCGTTGTTAAGCTCGAAATTGTGGCGGTGGCGCTCGCTTGTTTCGGATTTCCCGTAAGCCTCGAAAGCCTTTGTGCCGGGATTAATTTCGCAATCGTAAGCGCCTATTCTCATTGATTTTCCGCCTTTTTGCTCTTCCATGGAACAAACGACGGGAGCGGAAGTTTCAGGATTAAATTCGGTTGAATTTGCATCCTTCAAATTCAAGACGTTTCGCGCAAAATCTATCGCCATAACCTGCATTCCTATGCAAATGCCGAAGTATGGAATTTTGTTTTCGCGCGCGTATTTGGCGACTTCAATGCTGCCTTCAATGCCTCTGTTGCCTACGCTTCCCGCAATCAAAATGCCGTCAACGTCGCTTAAATATTTTTCGGGACCGTCTCTTTCTATGTTTTCGGAATCCACCCTCACAACGTTAACCTTGCAATTGTTGCCTATGCCCGCGTGCGCAAGAGATTCGTAAACAGATTTATACGCGTCTTGAAGCTCCACATACTTGCCGACAACCGCAATTTTAACGTTGTCTTTCGGATAGAGGATTTTCTTTACGACGTCGTTCCATTTCGACATATCGCTCTTTTTTGCGTCGATATGAAGCTTTTCCACAACTAAATCCCCAAGTCCTTCGTTTGAAAGAACTAACGGCAATTCATAAATCGAGTTTTTTACGTCCTGCTCTTCTATGACCGCTTTTTGCTCTATATTGCAGAACATCGAAAGTTTTTGGCGCATTTCCTCGCTTATGGGATGCTCCGTGCGGCAAATCAAAATGTCGGGTTGGACGCCGATTTCGCGCAATTTCGCAACGCTTTGCTGCGAAGGTTTTGTTTTCAATTCGCCCGCAGCCTTCAAATACGGAATCAAAGTGACGTGGATAAACAGAACATTTTCTTTGCCGACTTCCAAAGAAAACTGGCGGAAAGCTTCTAAAAACGGCAATCCTTCGATGTCTCCGGTAGTTCCTCCAAGCTCTGTTATGAGAACATCGCAGTCTTTCCCCGAATCGTAAAGAATGCTCTTAATTTCGTTGGTAACATGCGGAATTACCTGGACTGTTTTGCCCCCGAAGTCTCCCCGACGCTCCTTTTGTATTATGGACTCGTAAATTCTTCCCGAAGTAGTGCTGTTCAATCGGCTTAAAGGGCTGTTTGTAAATCTTTCGTAATGGCCCAAATCAAGGTCTGTCTCCGTTCCGTCGTCCAAAACATAAACTTCTCCGTGCTGGAAAGGGCTCATATTGCCCACATCAACATTCAAATAAGGGTCGAATTTTCTTATTCTTACTTTTAAATCTCTCGTTTCCAAGAGAGCACCCAATGCTCCGCTAGTCAAACCCTTGCCCAACGACGACACAACGCCACCTGTTATAAATATGTATTTCATATGCCTTCGGGAAATATCTAATCTCTTATTTTACCCCCAAAATCAACACATTTTTTTTTAATCCGAAAAAAAAATTTTTTATTCCAAAAAGGCTTGACGAGCCTGAAATATTCATAGATATTTTTATTCCCTTTTCAAAATGCGAAAAGGATTTTTTATTTGATAAAAGAAAGGTGGTGAACAAAAATGCCGGTAGAAGTAAGAATGCGCAAAGGTGAAGCAATGGAAAAAGCATTGCGCCGCTTAAAGAAGAAGATTGACCGCGAAGGCATCATTCGCGACGTCCGCCAAAAGCGTTACTTTGAAAAGCCTTGCGAAATCAAACGCCGCAAGCGCAAGATCGCCGCTTTCAACAATATGCTCCGTCAGCGCTACGAAAACCGCTAAAAGAAGCGTATGTAAATTTTCCAAGCCCTCTTTTGAGGGCTTTTTTTGTCCCCAAATATTTTTTTATGGCATTTTAAAAAAAATAAATCGATAATAAAACTAAATGCACACAAATACGATTATCGCACTTGCGCTTGCAACTCTTGCGGGAAGCGCAACAATACTCGGCGGATTTCTAACGTTTTTCATAAAGAGAAATTCGTTCAAACTGCTTTCTTTCGGCCTGAGCTTTTCGGCCGGCGTAATGCTTTATGTGTCTTTCATGGAAATTCTGCCCGAAGCAAAAGCGTCAATCCAAAGCAACACCGATTTTTCAACCGCAAACATTGCGGCAACATCCGCATTCTTCGTTGGAATAATCCTAAGCGCGATAATCGACAAATTTTTTCCAGAACATATTTCGGGCGAAGAAGTTGAAAATAATCCCAAAAAGGAAAATTTCCAAATGTGCGTCTGTAACCGAAAGCATTTCAAAAATAAAAAAGACATAAGAAAAGTCGGAATTTTCACCGCAATGGCGCTGACCATACACAATTTTCCGGAAGGGCTTTCAGTTTTCATTTCAGGCGTCGAAAACATTTCTCTTGGCGCATCCATAGCCGTTGCCATTGCCCTGCATAACATTCCCGAAGGAATTTCGGTCGCCCTTCCCATTTACATGGCTGAAGGAAACAAGAAAAAAGCCATGATTTACACGTCAATATCCGCCCTTGCAGAACCGCTCGGAGCGCTATGCGGTCTGTTTGTTTTAAAATTTTTCATGACGGACTTCACTTTGGGAGTTTTGCTTGCTTTCACAGCGGGAATAATGGTCTATCTTTCAATAGACGAACTTCTGCCGGCGGCAAAAGAATATGAAGACAGCCACGAATCGGTTTTTGGCGTCATAAGCGGAATGATGCTGATGGCGGTTTCGCTTTCCTTTCTTTAAGATACTATATAAATAAAGTAAAAATTTAAAATTTATTCTTTATTATTTATGCTTCGTCAATATGTCGATAAGTTTTTATATTGCTTATAGCTATAAATATGCGCAGTTTTTTATTTTTAACAACTCTTGAATTTATTTTTAATAACATAACAATGTTTGCAAATTTTAAGATTATTCAAAACTTATTGCCATAAATTTTACAAATTGCCGTCAATTTATTTACAATAGTTTAATTTTGCTTGAAAAATAAGCCGCTATTTTGAATATGTTTAACAATAAGAATAATAATTTATGGAAAGAACACTAATCATATTTAAACCCGATTGCATTAAAAAGAAACTTGAAGGCAAAGTATTGGATATTTTTCTTTCAAAAGGCTTTGATTTGAAAGCCTGCAAAATGATGAAATTGGATATGGATATTTTAATCCGCCATTATAATCATTTGAAAGATATGCCGTTCTTTCCGGGAATTGTCGAATTTATGACAAGCGACAATGTTATGGTCTTGGTTTTTGAAGCCGAAAACGCGATTTCAAGGGCCCGCGAGCTTCTCGGCCCGACCGATTCTAAAAAAGCCGAAAAAGGCACGATACGCGGAGACTTTGGAACCGATATGCGGATGAACGTTTGCCATGCTTCCGATTCCGTAGAATCCGCCGAAAGGGAAATAGCGAACTTCTTTCTTCCGGAAGAAATTTTTTAAAAAGTGCATACTCAGGAAGAGATTTTTTCCCGTTTTCCCGAATTGAGCCGGGAAACTCGCGAAAAACTTATGCTTTTTGCGGAGCTTCTTAAAAAGACGAACGCCCGCGTAAATCTTATATCGCGTAAAGACGAGGACGACATAGCCTATCGGCATGTTGCTTTCTGCCTTTCGATAAGCAAGTTTTTAACTCCGGATGAAGGGGCGAGAATTGCCGATGTCGGAACCGGAGGCGGTCTTCCGGGCATTGTGATGGCCATAGTATGGCCTCAGGCAAAAGTTTTTATGTTTGACGGCGTCGGCAGAAAAATCGAGGCAATATCGCAAATAATAAAAGAGCTTGGCTTAAAAAACGCGGTCGCAAAAAAAGCCAGAATAGAAGAGACAAAGGAAGTTTTCGACTATGTAACGGGGCGCTCCGTTTGCGCCCTTCCGATGTTTTTCAATTTTGTGAAAAAATCCATAAGAAGAGGAAAGGCGGGAAGCCTTGAAAACGGCGTCATATATTTTAAGGGCGGCGAACTTGAGGAAGAGCTTGTCAAAAGAAACATCTTGCCCGACAAGGAAATGAAGCTCGACGAATTTTTTGAGGATGAAAATTACGAAGGCAAAAGGCTTCTGCATTTTAAATTTTTTAAACGTTGAAGTGCGCCGATTTTTAACTATTGTTTTTTAAGATGATTTTTGAAGAGGGAAAATTTTTACTGATAGCCGGACCTTGCAGTCTGGAAAGCATGGATTTAAGCTTCCGGGTCGCGGAAAAAATCGCGAAGATTGCGCAGAACAAAGCTGGCAGGCTTAGCGTTGTTTTTAAAGGAAGCTTCGACAAGGCAAACCGCACAAGCGTAAACAGCCCGCGGGGCACGGGCATTGACGAGGGTTTGAAAATTCTTTCGGCCGTAAACAGGCAGTTTGGTCTAAAAACCATAACCGATGTCCATGAAAGTTGCCAGTGCAAAAGCGTAGGCGAAGTTTGCGACGCCCTGCAAATACCGGCATTTCTATGCAGGCAGACAGATTTATTGGTTGCCGCGGCAAATACCGGAAAAGCCGTAAATGTCAAAAAAGGCCAATTTCTTTCGCCGTACGAAATGAAGTACGTTGTCGGAAAATTGCGCGAAAGCAATGCGTCCGAAATTTGGCAAACCGACAGGGGCACTACTTTCGGATACCAAAATTTGGTTGTGGATATGCGCTCGTTTGCCATTATGAAAGAAAACAAAACCCCGGTTGTTTTTGACGCAACGCATTCTGTCCAGCTTCCGGGCGCGGGAGCCGGCGTAAGCTCCGGGGAAAGAAAATATGTAAGGCTGCTTGCAAAATCCGCGGTCGCCGCCGGAGCCGCCGGTCTTTTCATTGAAACGCATCCGGAACCTGAAAAAGCCCTTTCAGACGCGGCAACACAGCTTCCGCTTTCGGAGCTTGAAGAATTGATAGACGTCTGCCTTAGAATTCGGGAGGCGGCTTTTGAATAAATCCTCAAAAAATCCTTTAAAAATTCAAAAAATTTGTAAAAATCAATTTTTAGAAAACAAAAAATAAAAAAATGCCAGAAGAAAACACAAACCAGCCAATAGATTTGAGCGAACTCGCAAATTTGCAGTTTTCAACAGCTTGGTCGCCAAGTACTAATTATTCGGGTTTTGAAGACCGCAAGCCTGCGAGGGGCGGATTTAAAAAACGCGGCGATTTTGACGCAAAAAAGCGCGATTTTAAACGCTGAAAATCTTCAAAGTTTGAAAATGACGAACGCAAAGGCCGCAAATTTAATTCCGATAAAAAATCCGACAAAAAATTTGACCGCCGCGATAATAAAAAACCCGCCACAAAAGCTCCGTTTGTA
>JAGBWO010000106.1 GCA_017629765.1 Opitutales bacterium
CCTCCGGCGGAAGGCGCGGGCTTGCGCAGTCGGTTTTTCAAGTGGGCGGCTCAATGGGCTATTCGTTCGGCCCGATGCTTGCGGCGCTTTTCATAACCCCTTACGGACAAGGCAGAATCGCCTCTTTTGCGGCGCTTGCGCTTGTCGCGATAATCGGTCTTATCCCCGCATGCAAATGGTATTCGAAAAGAATAGGCGCCGCAAAAAAATGCGATGCTCCAAAGGCTGCGCAAAATTCGCGGAACATCCCGAAAAGAACGGTCGTTTTCATCGTTTCAATACTGATGTTTTTGGTGTTCTCCAAAAATTTCTACACTGCGAGCATATCCAACTACTACACATTCTACCTAATAGAAAAATTCGGAATGAGCATAGAAAACTCCCAGCTTATGCTCTTTGCGTTCCTTTTTGCAAGCGCGCTCGGAACGCTTCTTGGCGGGCCCTTCGGAGACAAGTACGGCAGAAGGCTTGTGATATGGATTTCAATTTTGGGAGCCGCCCCTTTTGCGCTTTTTATGCCCTACGCATCCCTGGAATGGACTTTCGCGCTAAGCCTCATAATCGGGTTTATAATGTCTTCGGCGTTCTCCGCTATTTTGGTTTATGCGCAGGAAATGATGCCGCTAAAGCTCGGCTTGGTCTCCGGAATGTTTTTCGGGCTTGCATTCGGGTTCGGCGGAATTTCTTCGGCAATACTCGGCAAACTGACCGACCTTTACGGAATAAGCTTCGTTTACTCGCTCTGCTCCTTTATTCCGCTTGCGGGAATGGTGGCGTATTTTCTGCCGAGAGTACGCGACCTGCAAAAACTTGAAAATTAAAATCCTCCATTTTCAAGCCTAATTCTCGCGGAAAAATACGGGCATAGCCGCCCAAAGAATTCTTACATAAAACTTGACTTGCCCATTAGCCGATATACTATTTTTAAAAATTTTTTAACATTATGAAAGTATTCATTAACGGCAAATTCTACGAAAAAGAAGACGCAAAAGTTTCCGTTTTCGACCACGGTTTTCTATACGGCGACGGTATCTTTGAAGGTATCCGCCTCTATTCGGGCAATGTTTTCAAGCTCGACAAACACATCGACCGCCTCTTCCGTTCCGCAAAGGCGATTATGCTTGAAATCCCCTACACGAAAGAGCAGATGATTGAAAACGTGTGCGCAACATGCCGCGAAAACAAGCTTTCAGACGCTTATATAAGGCTCGTTGTTTCGCGCGGAATGGGCGCGCTGGGGCTTTCCCCCCGCTCCTGCTCAAATCCGCAGGTAATCATAATTGCCGACCAAATCCAGCTTTATTCAAACGAACTCTACGAAAAGGGCTTGAAGGCAATTACCGTTCCCACCCGCCGCAACTCTTCGGCCGCCCTCCCGCCGATGGTAAAGAGCTTGAACTACTTAAACAACATCTTGGCAAAAATCGAAGCGCAGAATTTGGGCTATCAGGAATGCCTGCTTTTGAACAACGAAGGATATGTCGCGGAATGCAGCGGAGACAACGTGTTCATAGTCTTTGAAGGCAAGATTTACACTCCGCCGACCTCTTGCGGCTCGCTAAGCGGCATGACGCGCCAGACAGTTATGGAAGTTGCAAAAGAATTGGGCTACGAAATGATTGAGCAGCCCCTGACCCGCTACGACATTTGGACGGCGGACGAATGCTTCCTTACAGGCACGGCGGCAAAGCTGATTCCCCTTGTCGAGCTTGATTCGCGCAAGATTGGCGACGGCACCGTCGGCAAAACCACAAAGGCTCTTCTTGAAGGCTTCAACAAGGTTGTAACCGAAAAGGGCGTAAGAATATAAACCTCTTTCAAATATTTAAAGCCGAAACCCGTTTTGCATAAAAAGCGGGTTTTTTTGCGTAATCCCGAAATTGCCGCAAGTCCAAAACAATAAAGAAATTTTGAACGCCTTTTTTTATTTTTTAATTGCGAAAAACGCCAATATTTAAGATAAAAGAAAATAAAAATTTACGAAAGAGAACAAATATGCCCCAAGAAAGCACAAAAAAAGCCGCAATAATTTTATCGGGATGCGGAGTCTTTGACGGTTCTGAAATAACAGAAGCGGTTGCGACAATTTTCGGCGTCTGCCAAGCGGGGGCAAAACCCGTGTTTTTCGCCCCGAACATCGAACAGGCTGAGACTGTCGACCATTTGAGCGGAAAAGCGGAAAGCGAAAGCCGAAACGTACTTAAAGAATCCGCAAGAATAGCGAGGGGCGAAATTTCAGACTTGAAGGATTTCGACGCAAACGGCGTCGACGCCGCAATTTTCGTCGGAGGCTTCGGGGCGGCAAAAAACCTTTCGGACTTTGCGTTCAAAGGAGCGCAGGCTTCGCTGAATAAAGACGTCGAACGCGCCGTTTTGGCAATGTTCGGGCTTAAAAAGCCTCTCGGTTTTGTGTGCATATCGCCCGCAAGCGTCGGAGCCGTCGCGCTCGGCAAGTTCGGCGCAACGCTTACGATTGGCTCCGATACCCAGACAGCTGCGGAACTCGAAAAAACGGGCGCAAGGCATAAAATATGCGACGCCAAAAATTTTGTCAAAGACCCTGATTTTGAAGTTTACTCCACGCCCGCCTATATGCTCGCCCAAAACCCGCTCGACGTGCTTGAAGGCGTCGGAAAAATGGCGCGCGAAATGCTGAAATAACACCGAAATGAAATTTTACGCTTTAATTTTTACCGCGCTTCTAACGCAGATTGTCTTTGCGGAAAAAAATGCGGAATCGTCAAAAATGATTCCGGGAGACGTCGCAAACTTTGAGCTTCCGAGCTTCGACAAAAAATCGGGCTACAAGGAATGGGAGCTTTTCGGAAAGAAGGCAAAATATTTCAACGAAAACAAAATCGATGTCTTCGACATGAAGCTCGATATGTTTGACGGCAAAAAAACAGCCCTTAAAATGGCGACATTCACAACCGACTACGCCGAAGTGTCCGCCACCGAAAAAACAGCCAAAAGCGAATCCGAGCTGACGGTAAAAGGAGACGGTTTCGTGCTTGTGGGCGACGACTGGCTTTGGAACGGCGACAAGCGTTTTGTGGAGCTTTACAAAAGCGTTAAGGTCAATTTTGAATCTCAAAAAGACGAAATCATAGACAAGCTCGACATAAAAAGCGAAGAGGCAAAAATGACCTACACAGGCTCGGACAACATCTTCACTTTTTATAAAAACGTGCGCGTTTCAAACGACGAATTTCAAATTTTATGCGGGGAGCTTGAAACGGAATCGCCAAAAAAATCTTCGGGCGGAAGAATCGAATCGCTAAGGGAAGTCCATGCAAAAAAAGACGTCGCAATATCCCACGACCGCATACTGGCGAACGCCCAAGAAACCATTCTCATCCCGAACGAAGGCAGGCTCTTTTTAAGCGGAGCCCCGAAAATAAGGGATATTAACAGCGGAGCGTCGGTCGAGGGATACAAAATAGAATTTACAAAAGACGATTCTACCGCCGTCGCCCTCTCCTCTCCGGACAAGAAAACGAGGGCGAAAGCGCGCATCGTAAGCGAAGAAGGCGGCAGAAAACAAACCACCACCATATACGCAAATTCAATCAAAATGGTAAACCTTGAAGACAAAAACCTCTTTTTCTTCTCCGGCAAGGTTCATATCGACAATCCCGAATTCGAAGCATTTGCGGATGAAATCGAAGCCTATTCCGACAAAGGCTCAAAAAGCGGAAAATACGCCATCTCGAAGATTGTCGGCAAAGGCGGCATTGAATTTGTCAAGGACGCGCGAAGGGCAAATTCCGACACCATAGAAATCTATCCGCAAAAAGAGGAAATCTGGCTCGAGCAAAACGCCAGGCTTTCCGACCGCAACAAGGGCATAACTTTAAAAGCGCACGAAATCGTACTTACAAAGGAGGACAACCGCGCAACCGCATTCGGCGACCGCTCGAAGGAAAATTCTTTCGTCGCAGTCGATATTGCCCAGGCGGGAAACTTGGGGCTTCCGAAAAAATCCGTCAAAAAAACGCGCATAACATCGCGCTCGCTCATGGCGGAATGGAAAGACAAAAACGTTTTGCTAAGATTTACAAGAGACGTTGAAGTATCGTCGGACGATATTTTGGCAAAATGCAATTTCGTCGAAGTATTCGCCCAGGAAGACAGCGCCAAAGGCAAAAGCGACGTAAAGAAAATCGAGGCGTTCGGAGATGTCGTCGTTTCGCAAAACGGCTCAAAAGCGACGGCGCAAATCGCAAAAATTTATCCCAATGTGGAAATAGAAACGCAGGGCAAAAAGAGCGGACACCGCTTCATGGAATTTTTAACCGACGGCGAAAAGCCCCAATTCCGTCCGAAAATGATTTTGCCCGAAATCGGAAACATAGGCTTTGCGCAAATCTCAAAAGACGCAAAAATCCAAAAAACCCAAATCACAAGCGACAAGCAATCTTACGTTTCGGGCAAGGCAAACGACACTTACATTTTTGAAGGAAACGTCATAATAAGCGGCACAGATTTCGGCGCAAACTGCGACAGAATAGAAGTGGCGATAACTCCCAACAAATTCGGCAAGCTCCAAATCGCTCAAATTTCCCTTATAGGCAACCTGAAAATCGCGCAGGGCAAAAAACTCGCCAACGCAGGCAGGGCCGACATAAACCCAATCCAAGAAACAGTTGTCCTTACCGAAAACCCCATTGTCCAAAACGAGGACGGAAGCCGCGCGACGGGGACAAAAATGACATACACAAGGGGAAAACAAAACATTTCAATAGAAAATCCGCGCATAAAGCTCCCCCCGATAGGCGAAACCAAATGAACTTCAAAGAGGACAAAATAGCCCGAATAATACGCGCAAACAAAAGGCTTTCGCGCATTGAAAGCATATTCCGCTCTATAAAGGAAGGCATAATTTTAACCGACGCAAACGGGGACATTCTCTACGCAAACGCCGCCGCAAAAAACATTCTGGGCATATCGGAAGACGCGCAAATTTTTACGCTGTCAAAAATCCTGCCCCAAATAGACGCCATAGAGCTTCGCTCGGTGTGCGGCGGAACGGCCTCCCAAAGGGAATTTGAAATAGCCTACCCCGAGCGCCGCTTCATCAAAGTCTGCATGACTCCCGTCGACGGAGAAAAGGAAGAGGCCGCCATAATAATTTCAGACCTTACAAACGAAAGGATTTCCACAAGAGACAAAATCGAAAGCGAAAAAATCGCCTCCGTTTTAAAGCTCGCCTCCGGAGTAGCGCACGAGCTGGGAAACCCCATAAACTCCATTTCAATACATCTTCAGCTCGCGCTGAAAACAATCGCAAAAATGGAGGAAAGCGCAAGCCTTTCAAGGCTTAAAGAATCGGTTGAAATATGCTCCCAAGAAGTTGCGAGGCTTGACGGCATAATAAGGCACTTTTTAAAAGCCCTGCGCCCCGCGCGTCCCGATTTTGCTGAAATAAACCCGCTCGCCCCGCTCGCCGAAACATTGAAATTTCTGCAAAACGAACTTCAAGACCTCAACATAAAGCTTGAAATAAACACGGAAAATTCCCTGCCTTCAATTCTCGGCGATACAAACCTTTTAAAACAGCTCTATTTCAATCTGATAAAAAACGCGATGGAGGCGATGGATTTGGGCGGCGTGATAAAAATCGCGACAAGTTTTGACGATAATTTCGTAAAAATCGCAATTACAGACAGCGGATGCGGCATAGACCAGGACGAAATCACGCGCATATTCGAGCCGTATTTCACAACAAAAACCGACGGGCACGGCCTTGGAATGATGATTGCCGCTGAAATCGTGAAATCGCACGGAGGCTCAATCGGCATAGACAGCCGCAAAAACGAAGGCACAACCATAAGGCTTTCCTTCCCGAGAAAAGACAAGCGCATAAGGGAAATAATGGCGGAATAATCCCTTAAACAACGGAAATCTCTTACGATAATATTTAAAAACGAAACACTAATCTAACAAAACAAAAAATGAACAAAATTGAAAAAGCCGAAGTCGCACTCGCCTATCCTTCGCCTTTCGGATACGCCACTTTCATAAAGTGCGCGTCGAAGACATTTGTGATTTACATGGACAAGGCGGGCGGAGGCGCGGTTATGCGCGCTTTAAGCGGCGTCAACGGAGAGCGCCCCCTTACCCACGAACTGATTTCGTACATTTTAGACGGCGCGGAATGCAAGATTAAAGACGTTGTCATTTACAAGGAGTGCGAAGGAACTTTCTTTGCAAAAATGACGCTCGTAATGAAAAACGAACTGGGCGAAAAAATATTGGAAATCGACTGCCGTCCGAGCGATTCGCTCACTCTTGCCATACGGCAAAAAGCCCCCGTTTACGTTTTGGACTGCGTTCTAAACAATGTGGAAGACTCAAGCGAAGTGCTTGAAGAGCTGCAAGGCAAAAACTTAATCTGAATGCCACTTTTTGACAAGCAGCCAATAAGCGTTTTAGCTCCCATGCAGGACGTCACCGACGCGGAATTTATGTCGGTGATAGCGGAATGCGGCGCGCCCGACTTCTTCATCGCCGAATACTTCCGCGTGCATGAATTTTCGACGCTCGAAAGAAGCGTGCTTAAAACCGTGCTTTCGCGCCCCGCCGGCATTCCGGTCTCCGCGCAGTTCATAGGCGAAGACGAATTCCATATAGCGCGCTCAATAAGCCTTCTGAAAAAATATCCGCAAATTGAATATCTCGATTTAAATATCGGCTGCCCCGCGCCGAAAGTTTACAGAAAAAATGTCGGAGGCGGGCTTTTGAAAGAGCCGAAAAAAATCCGCTCCATATTAAAGGTTATGCGGGAAAACTGGGATAAAAGTTTGAGCGTAAAAATGCGTCTCGGCTTTGAAAACCATGATTTTCTCGAAGAGATAATAGGCATACTAAACGAGAGCGGCATAAATTTCGCCACAATCCACGGCAGAACGGTTAAACAGCTTTACCGCGGAAAAGTCGACTACGATGCGATAAAAAAGGCCGTGTCGCTTAGCAAATTCCCGATAATCGCAAACGGGGATTTGACGACCGCAAAAAAAGCCCTGCAAGTCGCCGAATTTACAGGCGCAAAAGGGGTGATGGTCGGCAGGCACGCAATACGCAACCCGTGGATTTTCCGCCAAATAAAAGAGCTTAATCGCGGCGAAAAAATGTTCGAGCCTGCCCTTTTGGACGTTTACGAATACGTAGAAAAAATCCGCGACAAAATCATAATGAAAAATCCTCAAATACGATACGCGGACGGCAGAATGAAAAAATTTTTAAACTTCATCGCGACCGGAGTCGACGAAGACGGAAATTTTCTGACGGAAATGCGCCATGTTCGCGGCATCGACGCCCTCATGGAATGCTGCAAAAGGCATCTTCTTGAAAATCCCGCAAAACCTTTCGCCCCCGAACCATATCCAAACCTATGCCCGCGCCCGAACCACGAATTATGACACCCGTTGAAAAAATCGAAAAACTCTCCCGGCAAATCACCCCCGAAAGATACGCAAAAATGCTTAGGGCGCTGGAATACCGCACGCGCAGGCTCACTGTGGTATTGGAGGACATTTACCAGCCGCACAACGCCGCGGCGGTTCTGCGAAGCTGCGACGCATTCGGGCTTCAAAGCGCGTATGTAATAGAAAACAGATACCCGATGAAAATAAGCCACAACGTCGATATGGGCGTCTCAAAGTGGATGGACATTTTTAAATACAAGTCGCCTACATGCACAACGGCGTTCGCCGCCCGAAACAGGGAGCCGAACGAGTTTGACAAGGCAAACACAATCAAGGCGATTTCCGAATTAAAGGCAAAAGGATACGTTGTCGCGGCTTCAAGCCTTGACGCAAACCCTGTCGACGTCTGCGAACTGCCCGTGGAAAAACCCCTTGCAATAATGATAGGAACGGAGCTTACGGGCCTTAGCAAAGCCGCCCTTGAAAACGCCGACATAACATTTAAAACCGATATGCTCGGCTTCGCGCAAAGCTTCAATTTGTCGGTATTTGCCGCCCTTTGCATATCGCAGCTGTCAAAAAAAATGCGCGCCCTAAACGACGATTGGAAAATGGGCGAAACGGAAAAGCGCGATTTGCTTTTGCATTGGCTCAGCCTCTGAACATCAAAAGCTTCAACGGTATCAAACAAAGCCAAAGTAAATTTGCGCCGTAAAAATTTTTCGATAAAATTTGACGCTTCCCGCATCGGGAATCCAACAAATTAAAGAAAGGTTTTTATGACTGAAACATCCGTAATCTTCGACGCCGCTTCCGCCGCAGGCTCCGCCGCCGCAGGATACGCCGCAACGCTGCTTGCGCAATTATTCGCAGGCTACCAATCCGTTCAAAAGCAAAATTTTGAGCTCTTAAAACAAAAAACCGAATACTTAAAACTGTTCGCGAAAATCCAAGAGGTTTGCGGTGCAATCCGCAAAACCCCCTCCTCCCTTTCTTCCCTTTCGACTTGGAAAGAGTGGCGTTTTAGCGACGAAATGATACTCGAAGCAGCGAAAAGAAGCTGTTCAAGCGCAAGCCCTATCCCCTATATGAATAAAATCCTTTCCGAGTGGAAGGAGGGGGGCGTGTACGCGTTGAACGACATTCCCGAGGGCAATTTAGCCTCTTCCGCCAAAGGAAATCAAAGCCGTTCTACCTACGTAAGCGAAGCGGTAAAAACGGCGAACGAAAAGACGGACAGAGAGCGTTATTATGCAAGGCTTCGTGAAAAAGCGCAGAGCGTTGCCGACGGATTTTTGGCAAAAGCAAATAAAAACGC
>JAGBWO010000107.1 GCA_017629765.1 Opitutales bacterium
AAGAAAAAGGCGGGGACGCCTCTTTTATTTCCCGATCCGAACCCTATTGGGTGGTCGACCCCATTGACGGCACTTTCAATTTTTTGCGCGGCATACCGAGCGTGTGCGTAAGCATAGGGCTTATGCGTGGAATGCGGCCGATTGCGGGCGCGGTTTACGATTTCACGCGCAATGAGCTTTTCAGCGGCGGCAGGGAATTCGGCTTGTTTTTAAACGGCGCGAAGATCGAGCCTAAGTGGGCGAAGTCAATGGAGCAGGCTGTCGTCATGACGGGTTTCCCAAGCACTACGGATTATTCCGATGAAAATATGCGCCTTTTCATAAACAGAATGCAGAAGTTTAAAAAAGTGAGAATGTGCGGAAGCGCGGCGATAGCATGCTCGTGGGTTGCTTCGGGAAGGGCGGACTGCTACGACGAGCGCGGCATAAACCTTTGGGATATCGCCGCAGGGCTTTCATTGATTGAAGGCGCCGGAGGAGTTTGGAAATGCGAAAGCGCCGGAATAGAAGGGCGCCCGCTTGCTTTTAATTTGCAGATGGCGTGCCGCGAGGAATTTTACATAAAGGATTAGCTATGAAAAACAAAAAATTTATCGACCATCTTGTGCGCCGCCTCTCTTGGGCGGAGCTTGACGAAAATTATCTGGCTGAAATTGTCCGCCTTGCGAGAGCCGAAGACATTTGCGGCGCGGGGCTGAAATCGGAGCCGAAAGACAAGCGCGATTTGACGACCGACACTTTGACGCCGAACGTCGAAGGCTCCGCCGTGCTTGCCGCGCGCAAAGATATGACCCTTTGCGGATTGCCGCTGATAAAAATAATACTGGACGTGTATTCAAAGTTTGACGGAGAGGGGAGCTGCTCCGTAAAGCTTCTTGCAAGCGACGGCGAAAAAGTAAAAAAAGGGGAGGCTGTAGCCGAAATTTCTGGGCCTGCCCGCACGATGATTAGGGCGGAGAGGGTAATGCTTAATTTCTTGCAGCATCTTTCGGGAGTCGCCACTTTGACTTCAAAGTACGTTGAAGCTCTCGGCGAAAGCCAGTCAAAAATTCTCGACACCCGCAAAACCACTCCGTGTTTCAGAACTCTCGAAAAATATGCGGTTGCCTGCGGCGGGGCGTACACCCACCGCACGGGACTTTTCGACAGGGTCATGTTACAGGACAACCATCTCGCCTCTTCCGACGCTGTTTCGGGCGCCCATCTTGCCGATGCTGTGCGCAGGGCAAAAGCCATGAACGAAGGCTACGCGGTCGAAGTCGAAGTCGATTCCGTTTCGCAGATAGCGCCCGTTTTGGATGCGGGGGCGGACGTTGTGATGTTTGACAATTTTTCTTTGGACGAACTCAAAGAGGGCGTAAAAATTGTCGGAGACAAGGCTTGGACGGAGGCTTCCGGCGGAATTACCTTGGAGACCATCGCGCAGATTGGTTCTGTCGGGGTAGATTTCATTTCCTCAGGCGCACTTGTCCACCAGTCAGTATGGATTGACATCGGAATGGATTGGAAAAAATAGAGCGCGCCGTCAGGGCGATAAAAAAGCATCGTTTTGGGGCGATGCTTTTTTTGTTTTAATCTTTTTTGGATTTTATAACTCTCAAATCGTCGTAAACCAAAAGCTCGACATCGTTTTCAAGCTCGATTTTGTAGCCGTATCCTTTGCGCTCAATGCTTTCGATTTTAGCGTTGGGAACTTTTTTATTGACGGCTTCCGCAAGCTGTTTCGGCAAAAGCGAAAGCGGAAGGTTTGCGGTCTTGCTTTCGATATCCTTCCAGTTTCCGTTTTTGTCGAACTCAATTTCGACGCCGTTTGCCAAATCTACATCGTAGGTCGTCTTTTTAAACCATCCCGTTTCGATTTTGATTTTTGTTATGTTTAAGCCTTTAAAATTGTCGTTTAAAAATGATATTGCAGGCTGGGGAAGCGCCGATATGTCTGATGTGTATGTTTCTTTCGCGTATGACGAGGCAATCCCGAGGGCGATTGCAAACGAAATAATTGCGGTCTTAAAGTGTTTTGCAAATGTCATAAGTGCCTTTCTTTATTTTTGTATTTAAGTTTAATTTTAAAATCGTAAAAGAAAAGCTTTTTTTAAGCGCAAAAGCGTTCTAAAACCTTGCGGGAAAAATATGCTTAAAACGCGAGTTTTTTTCTTGCAAAGCGCAAAATGCTGTGGGAGTATCCAAACCTTTATCTTTATCGCAATTAAGCGGAGATAAAAATGTTGCGGCGCGGTTGCCGCGGCATTCAAGAAAATATAAACCTCAACCCGTCCGCAAGGCACGTTGCCCCAAAGACGTTTTTAAGGAAAAAAATGAGTAGCATAATGGAAGAGTTGCTTGCAAACAGCAGCTTCGCAGACCTAAAACAAGGCTCTATCATCAAGGGCAAAATTATCGAAATCCGCCAGAACGAAGTGGTAGTTGACATCGGCGGCAAAAGTGAAGGCGTTGTGCCGGTTAACGAATTCGCAGACATAAACGATCTTCAAATCGGCGAAGAAATTGAAGTTTTGCTGGAAAAGCTCGAAGACAGAGAAGGCAACCCTGTTATCTCTTACGACAAGGCGCAGCAGAAGAAGAATTGGGAAAACATCCTCGCAACCTGCTCCGAAGGCGCAATTTTGGCCGGCCGCGTAAAGGGCAAAGTAAAGGGCGGCCTCATAGTTTCAATCGGCGTCGACTCTTTCTTGCCGGCTTCGCAAATCGACATTCAGCCGCCGAAAAACCTCGACCAGTATGTCGGCCAGACATACGACTTCAAGGTTGTAAAAATTAATTTGGAGCGCAAGAACATCGTTGTTTCGCGCCGCGAGCTCATTGAAGAGCAGCGCGCTGAAAAACGCCGCAACCTCCTTTCCAACATCAAGGCGGGCGACATCCGCAAGGGCGTTGTAAAAAATATTACGGACTACGGCGCATTTGTCGACCTCGACGGCCTCGACGGCTTGTTGCACATTACAGACATGAGCTGGGGCAGAATTTCCCACCCGTCTGAAATGTTGAAGGTTGGCGAAGAAATCGACGTTATGATTATTGAAGTCGATTCCGACCGCGAACGCGTTTCTTTGGGCTTGAAGCAGACAATGCAAAATCCGTGGGACGGCATTGAACGCAAGTATCCGATTGGCGCGCATGTAACCGGCAAGGTTGTAAACTTGGTAAACTACGGCGCGTTCATCGAACTCGAAGAAGGCGTTGAAGGCTTGGTTCACATTACGGAATTCTCTTGGACAAAGCGCATCTCGAAGCCCTCTGAAGTATTGAAGGTCGGCGACGAAGTTGAAGCCGTGGTATTGAACATTTCAAAGGAAGAGCAGAAAATTTCCCTCGGCTTGCGCCAGCTCGAAGAAAATCCGTGGGAAATGGCTGTCCACAACTATCCGGTCGGCGCGCACGTTTCGGGCAAGGTTCGCAACCTCACAACTTACGGCGCGTTCGTCGAGCTTGAAGAAGGCATCGACGGCATGGTCCATGTTTCGGATATGAGCTGGACACGCAAAATCAACCATCCGTCCGAAGTTCTCAAGAAGGGCGACTTGGTTGACGCAATCGTATTGATTGTGGATCCTGAAAACCAGCGCATTTCCTTGGGCATGAAGCAGCTTTCAGTAGACCCGTGGGAAGAAATCGATTCAATCTTCAAGATTGGCGACCTCGTTGAAGGCAAAGTTTCCAAGATTACCAATTACGGCGCATTCGTAGAACTTCAAAACGACATCGACGGCTTGGTTCACATCAGCCAGATTTCCGAAGACCACGTTGAAAAAATCAAGGACGTTTTGAAAGTCGGCGACACTGTTAAGGCCCGCGTTGTTAAGATTGACCGCGATGAACGCCGCATCGGTCTTTCCATCAAGGCTGCGCAGTACGACGCTGAAAAGCTTGCCGAAGAAGTTGCGGCATTCGACAAAATCCGCAAGGATCAAGATCTCACCTCTTTGGGCGACATCTTGGACGAAGCCACGAAATAAGCTTTTTAACGCGAATTTTTCCACTCTAAGGGACGCTCGTTTGAGCGTCTTTTTTTTTACGTATTAGGTTGTTTTACTGTAAATTAAAAAAATCTTTCTTTATCAAAATTGTTTCTGTAAAAAACTTTTATGAAATACTTAAATTCATTGTTTATAATTGTGTTGTGTTTGCTTTCAAATGCTTTTGCGGATTTCAAGGATTGGGCAAAAACTCCTCCAATGGGCTGGAACAGCTGGGATTGTTACGGACCAACAGTCGTTGAAAGCGAAGTCAGGGCAAATGCCGATTTTATGGCAAAAAATCTGAAAAAATTCGGTTGGGAATATGTGGTTGTCGATATCAGATGGTATGTGGAAAATACGAAATCGGGAGGATATAATCAGAAAGACCCAAACTATGTTCTCGATAAATGGGGAAGATATATGCCTGCCGAAAACCGGTTTCCGAGCGCGAAAAACGGCAGGGGCTTTAAACCTCTTGCAGATTATGTTCATTCAAAGGGTTTGAAATTCGGCATACACGTTATGAGGGGTGTTCCAAAAACGGCAGTTGAAAACAAAACTCCGATAAAAGGAGCAAACGGAATTACTGCCGATAAAATCGCATCCGACAAAACTATTTGCTGGTGGCTAAAAGACAATAAAACGATTGATTTCGGCAAGACGGGGGCGCAGGAATATTACGATTCAATCATATCGCTTTACGCCTCTTGGGGTGTGGATTTCTTGAAAATTGATGACCTTGCAAATCCATACCATCCGGAGGAGATTGAAATGATAAGGAGAGCCATAGACAAGTGCGGGCGCAAAATAGTTTTGAGTGTCTCCCCGGGGGAAACTCCGATATCTTGCGCCGAACACATAAAGCAAAATGCGAATATGTGGCGCATTGTTCCCGATTTATGGGATAATTGGGGGCAGGTAAACCGCCTTATGGATGCCGCTGCACGTTGGGTGTGTCATATATCAGACGGAGGATATCCCGATTGCGATATGCTTCCGCTCGGCAGAATAGGCATTCGCGCCGAAGTTGGCAGGGACAGGCTTTCAAAGCTAACGAAAGACGAGCAGTATTCGCTTATGAATTTAATGCTGATATGCCGAAGCCCCCTGATGTTTGGAGGAGACCTGCCAAGCTGCGACGAATTTACGATGTCGCTTCTCGCAAACAGGCGCGCTTTAAATCTTCATAAAAACTCAAAGAATGTGCGCGTGTTGAAAAACGAAGGGGGCTTTCTTGTAATTTCGTCTGAAAAGCGGGTCGGAGATGGGGGCTACATTGCCTTTTTTAACAGAACGGATGCCGTTATGGAAAATATTGAACTTGCGCGGATTTTGGAAAGCTTGGGTATAGCCGCATCGGAATTTCGCGAAGTTTGGGCAGGCAATCTTTTGAAAAACATTTCCTTAAATCCGCATTCTTCCGTATTGATAGATTTAATGTAGCAGGCATTTTTACGCTCCAAATCAAATGTGTGAGTTTTCCCTTTGTTTTGGATTTATCCGGATTTAAGCGTGTCGGGTTGCGCAAAAAAAGCACCCTTTTTGGGTGCTTTTTGTTTTTGTTTCTTAAATTGTTTACACGCGAAGCGGCATCACAACGCAGATGAAATTGTCAAGCGTCTTGAAAACGCCGGGGCTCATTTCATCCTTGAATTCAAAGAATATTTCGTCTTTTGTAAGGTTGCGCAGCGGGCTTAGCAAAAATTCGGGGTTAAAGCCGATTTGCACTTCGGGACCCGAATATTCAACGTCGATAACTTCGCGAGATTCGCCGAATTCAACGCTTTGCGCAGAGATTTCAAGCGCGTTTTCCCCAATCTTCAATTTTACCGAATTTTGCTTTTCGTTTGTGATGATTGAAACGCGCTGCACTGTTTCCGACATAAGCTCGCGTTCGATTTTTATGCGGCGGTCGGTTTCCTTCGGGATTACCTGCTTATAGTTCGGGTAGCTGCCTTCGACGATTTTTGAAACGAGGTAGATTGAACCCGCAAGCCCCTTGCTTTCGGAATCGTCGGCAATGGCGATGTCAAAAGCGACTTGGCGTTCGTTGAAGGAAATCCTTACCGACTTGCCCTGCGGCAGGAGCTTTTCGAGTTCGGCAACCGTTTTTGCGGGAAGGATTATGCTGCCTTCGTCGCCGTCGGACATCGGAACATCGCGCGAGATGAGCGCAAGGCGACGCCCGTCGGTCGCTACAAGCGTGAGCTTGCCCGCGTCAAAGTTGAAATAGACGGAATTCAATATGTAGCGATTTTCGTCGTTGCTTTGCGCGTAGGAAACCGAGCGGAGCATCGAGGAAAGCTCCAATGCGCTGAATTCAAATGTATGCTGGTCGACAAAGCTTGGAAGCGGCGGGAAATCTTCGCTTTTTAAGCCGTTGAAGCGCGGGGCTTCGTATCTGCCGGAGCGTATGCGGGCTGTCTGCCCGTCGGAGCTTTCGATTGTGATTTCCTTTTCGGGCGTGCTTGCGACTATTTTTTCAAGACGCTTTACGGGAAGGGTGATGTCGCCTTCCTCTTCAACGTCGGCTGTTATGGAGCAGCGTATGCCCAAATCGAGGTTTGTGGTTGTCAAAAGCACTTTTCCGTTTTCGGCTTTTATCAAGACGTTGTTTAAAACGGGCATTTGAGGTTTTGAGCTAACCACGTTCGAAACCTGCTTCAACCCTATGGAAAAGTGTTCCTTGTTGATTTTAAATTTCATAAGATGTGTATTTTAATGTTTTGATGGTTTGCAAATTAATCTTATTCGGATTAAATTGCAATTCAAAAATTATTTATAGCTTGGCAGAAATTCCAATGCGAGTTTGCCGTCTTTTTGGACGAGCTTGCGGTAGTAGCATCCCTTGCGCGGAGTTCCGTCGGCGTTTTTGGTGTGGCAGGAGCCTTTGCCTTTCAGGCGGACTTGGTAAACTATTGAATTTTGTTCGCAGTTTACGAGGATATTGGCTATTTCCAGATAATCGCCGCTTGTTTTTCCCTTAATCCAAAGTTCGTTGCGCGAAGTGCTCCAAAACGTCGCCATATTTTCTTTGAGCGCGGTTTCGAGCGCAAGGCGGTTGACGTAGCCTATGATTAGAACTTCGCCGCTGTCGGCGTCTTGCGCGACTGCCGGAATAACGTCTTCAGGGCAGTTCGCAATTTTTTTCAGTTTCGTGAAATCGAGCATAAACTCGCAAGATTCTTCAATTTCTTTGCTCATGGTAAAACTTGTCCTTAAA
>JAGBWO010000108.1 GCA_017629765.1 Opitutales bacterium
GAGCTTGCAAAGTTAAAAAAAAGCTTTGTAAGCCGCCGCATTTTTTGCTTTCATTCGGCTTTTATTCATATTCAATTTTTAACAGAAAAATAATTATGGCAAAAATAAACATCCAACCTCTCGGCGATCGCGTTTTGGTAAAACAGATCGAAGAAAAAGAACAAATCAAGGGCGGCATCATCATTCCCGACGCCGCAAAAGAAAAATCCCAGGAAGCTGAAGTTGTCGCATTGGGAACGGGCAAGACCGACGAAAACGGAAAGAAAGCCGCTTTTGAAGTCAAAGTCGGCGACAAAGTGCTGATTGCAAAATACGGCGGCACGGAAGTAAAGGCGGGCGACCAAAAGTTCACCCTCTTGCGCGAAGACGACATCTTGGCAATCCTCAAATAATTTAAATCAACGGAAAGACACATAAAAATGGCAAAACAATTAGTATTTGACGAACCCGCAAGAAAGAAAATCCTCAAAGGCGTTGAAATTCTTGCAAAAGCAGTAAAAACAACGCTCGGACCGAAAGGCAGAAACGTTCTTATCGACAAGAAATTCGGAGCTCCGATGGTCACAAAAGACGGCGTAACCGTTGCAAAGGAAATCGAGCTTGAAGACGCTTTTGAAAATATGGGCGCGCAAATGGTTAAAGAAGTCGCCTCCCGCACAAACGACAACGCTGGCGACGGCACAACAACCGCAACGGTTTTGGCGGAAGCCATCTACCGCGAAGGCTTGCGCAACGTATCCGCCGGATGCAACCCGATTTTCCTAAAGCGCGGCATCGATAAGGCTGTTGAAGCCGCCGTTGCGGAACTCCGCAAGAATTCAAAAGCCGTAAAAGACCGCGAAGAAATCCGCCAAGTCGCAACCGTTTCCGCAAACTGGGACAACGAAATCGGCAACATCATAGCCGACGCGATGGACAAGGTCGGCAAGGACGGCACAATCACGGTGGAAGAAGCAAAGTCAATCGAAACATACCTCGACGTTGTCGAAGGCATGCAGTTCGACAAGGGCTATTTGTCGCCCTACTTCGTAACCAATGCCGACACAATGGAAGCGGTTCTCGAAGACGCGTACATCTTGATTAACGAAAAGAAAATCTCCAGCCTCTCCGACCTTCTCCCGATTCTCCAAGCGGTTGCAAAAACAGGCAAACCCTTGATGATTATCGCAGAAGACGTCGAAGGCGAAGCATTGGCAGCATTGGTTGTAAACCGCTTGCGCGGCACATTGAACGTATGCGCTGTTAAAGCTCCCGGCTTTGGCGACAGGCGCAAGGCAATGTTGGAAGACATCGCAATCTTGACAGGCGGCCGCTGCATTACCGAAGACTTGGGCATCAAGCTCGAAAATGTTCAGGTTGCCGACTTGGGCAAGGCAAAGCGCATCACAGTTTCCAAGGAAAACACAACAATCGTTGAAGGCTGCGGCAAGGCAAGCGACATCCAGTCCCGCGTAAAGCAAATTCGCAGGGCAATCGAAGAAACAACTTCCGACTACGACCGCGAAAAATTGCAGGAACGCCTCGCAAAACTCGCTGGCGGCGTGGCGGTAATCAATGTGGGAGCCGCAACCGAACCCGAAATGAAGGAAAAGAAGATGCGCGTTGACGACGCTCTGCACGCTACAAGAGCGGCAGTCGAAGAAGGCATCTCGGCAGGCGGTTCAGTAGCGCTCTTGCGCACCGCAAAGGCAATCGACGCATTGACGGCAACCCTCGAAGGCGACGAAGCAATAGGCGCAGCAATCGTTCGCCGCGCAATCGAAGCTCCGCTCCGCCAGCTCTGCGCAAATGCGGGCGAAGAAGGCGCATTGGTCGTAAAAGAAGTGTTGAAGAGCAAAGGCGGCATGGGCTACAATGTGGCGACAGGCAAATTTGAAGACCTCTTCAAGGCCGGCGTTGTCGACCCCACAAAGGTAACCCGCACGGCATTGCAAAACGCATGCTCCGTATCGGGACTTCTCCTCACAACAGAATGCATGATTTCCGACAAGCCCGAAGAAAAGAAGGCTCCCGCAATGGATCCCTCGATGGGCGGAATGGGCGGAATGATGTAATCACAGCCAACCAATTAAAAAAGGATTTCCGAATGGAAATCCTTTTTTTTTGCGCAAAACAAAAGACGCCGAAAAACAAGCATTCCGCACCGCAGGCGGGAACTATCAGACAAATAATCTTAACGCGGCAATTTTTCGCATAAAAAGAGCCTCCCAATAGGAAGGCTCCGGAAAAATTCATACTTCAAACCATTACTTTGAGACAGGCTCTTCAAACGGGCTTGCGGGAAGGTCTCCGGAATTGTAGAGATTTACATCCGGATCAGCCTCCCAAGCATACCTGACAAATTCCGGATTTGATACTTCACTTGGAATTTTTACCAGCACGCTTGTTTTCGAGGCAATTTTTGCCGTCGCCTTTACGAACTTCTTATCGCTTCCGGCAACTTCAAAGCAATTTACTTCTTTGGAGTCGTTGTTAAGTTTCAAACCTTTATACGTATTCTTAAATTTTACCTCAATCGCGGAGCCTTTTTGCGAGACTTTTACAGGCATCGGAGAGCGCGATACAATTTTTTTGCCGTAATTATCCGCCAAAACCATGCGCGAAAGCCTGTCGACAACCATTGTTTTGTCCCGCGGATGCAAATCCATTTCATGCCCGTCAATGGTTACAGCAACACCGGTATTCGGCACGATGTCGGCAAGCTTGCGCTGAACGTCTCTTGTCTTTGTCCAGTGGTTTTCCTTATAGTCGGGCAACTGCACAGAATAAATCGGGAGATTAGGATTTTCAAATATGCCGCGCATCATTTTTGCATAATAAGGGAAAAGCTTGATGTAGTTTTCAGGGCCTGAATTCATTTCGCCCTGATACCATAAAACTCCGCGAATCGAATACGGAATTATAGGATTCATCATTGCATTATATGAATTTGACGGGCGGCTTTCGTAATTCAGACGCGGGAAAGGGAGCGTATAGCGTTTTTCTTTCGGCTTTGCCTCCCAGCGTTTTACATCGTCATTGTGCCAATTGCGGCAGGTGTTGAGAAGTTTTTTTGCATGCTCTGCCATGCCTGCTTCGGCAATGGCTTCTTTGCTCATCCAAGATTCAAGATTTGCGCCGCCAAAAGCCGCGCTTATGACGCCTATCGGGACGTCCAATTCCCCATACATTTTCTGGGCAAACAAGGTTAAAAGAATGGACATGTCTCTCGTTACTTCGTAGTTGTCGCGATGATATTTCTTCCATCCTGCGGATTCTGGCAAATTATGCATGTCCTCAGGAGTCGGAGAGCCATGCGCCTTTATTAAAAAGTAACGAATATTGGATGGAAAATTCGGATTTTTGGCAACCTCATTCAATTCCTTGACATGGCGCATTTGAAATTCCATATTGCTCTGCCCCGAGCCAAGCCAAACTTCTCCGACAAGAACATCCCTGAAAATAATTTTGTTAATGCCTTGAATGGTCATTTCCACGCCTTCTTTTACATATTTTTGCGCAGGCAAATCAACCCTCCAAAAGCCCTTGTCGTCGGCAACGGCGGAAGCGCTTGTCCCCATAAATTCGACACTGACCTTTTCGCCTTTTTCGGCAGTTCCCCAAACGCGAATGGGAGCATTCGCCTGCAAGACCATGTTGTCCGAAAATATTAAAGCAGGCTTAACTTCTGCAAATGCGGCACTTGCAATTCCGATAAAGCCCCAAAACCCCACAAATAATTTACTTAATTTCATAATATTTTAGTTTTATAAAAACATTTTACAAAATCAAGATTTTCCTAAAAAAAACAAACCTTTATCTTTCCAGCACCTTCTAACAAAAAATCCATGCAAATATTTCTCAATACTATTTTGGGATTCTTACTGGCTTTAGGCACAAAAAAAGGAGGAAATTTAACACCGCTAAGTATTAAATTTCCTCTACGGAGAAAGCGATCGTGTTAATTTAAGGGTATTGGCAAAATTGCAGAATTGCAAAAATTGCCAATTTTGGATCCATGTTTTATGAGCAAGATAGACGCCTCAACGGACTCCTTGTTTTTTGCTACTTTTTGTCTAATTTTGAAGTGTAAAATTTTGTATTGGGGAAGGATTTTGTTTATTTCTTGACTATCCAATAAAACAAAATACTGTCGAGTTGAGATTACTATTTATATGAAAAAACTCATTTTTATCTTTTTATCTTTCTTTACCGTCCTCACCGCAAGTGCTCAAATTACGATGTTTGAGATGATGCTAATTAAAATGGGTGTAAAAACTGCTATAAAAGGTTTTGTTAATTTATTAGACAATCAAGACCAAATACAAGCAGAGGAAAAAATTAAAACGGGAGCCCTCTCTGGAGCGACTATTTCAGGCGAAAATATATCAGGCGCGAATAATAATAAAAACATTACTGGTGTCGAAGTTCAACGTGTAGGTTCAACTGCTACGTTGTCTTCTTCTAACATTGATGTAACGGCAACCTCAAGCGATGGTTCTGCTGTATATGCCTATGGTATATACCATTGGGACTTCACAAACGACCAAGCAAATCCTACTGCGACTGGTTTGAATATATCAAAAAGCTCAATTAGAGTTTCTGCTTCTGGTAATAGAGACTCTATTGCTCTTGGTATTTATAACATAAATAAATATGATAGTAGTGGCTATTCTCCTGTTTGGAACTATGTTGAAAATACAACCTTTGATGTCCATGGCTCTTATGGAGCTTCTGCTTTAGGCTTCTATGGTGGTATTACGGAAATAGCAAACTCTGCAACCTTTACTGTTTCGTCGGATTACGGAAAGGCATTTGGTGCGTATGTCGAAAAACAACATTCGTATAGCGATTATGGAAATGAAAATATCGTAAAAAGCTTATCAGGTACTTTCAACGCAAGTATAACATCTGGTAATGGTGGCACTGCAGACGGAACGAATGGATATGAATCTATCGCATACGGCTTGTTTTCAAAATCGGGCGAAATTACGACGATAAAAGATGCAACCTTTAACGTAAATAATGCAGGGACTTCCGCTGGCGATTATGCCTATGGTTTATATTTATATGGCAATTCAATCGTAAATCAGATTTCCAATCTCACAGTAAATGTTACTTCTGATGGAGACTTTGCAGGTGGTATAATAATCGATACAATTGATGAAAACGACAATATCTATACAGCATCTATTGCCGATATGGATATAAATCTTTCTGTTACTTCCAAAGAAGGTCGTGCAGTTGGTATTTCACAAACAGGTACTGGCGATACTAAAATCGGCAAGATAACAGGAACGCTTTCTGTGTCTGCACCTGGCGAAGTTTTCGGGTATGTTGTAGGCAGAGATATTTCTGGCGATAGCGATAAAGCTTCCGACGTTTTAACTCCAGGAGGAACTGTTTTCTACAACGCAACGACAAAAGATTCTACCGGCTTTAACGTTGATTGGGAAAACATAACTATCAACGTAAATTCTATCGGCAATCAATCTACTGCAAATGGACGCGCAAAGGGAACTGCTTCATATGGCTATTATGTCGGTGGCAATGGTGCTATCGATTCAGCAGTGAGAATAAAGGAAATGAATGTAAATGCTTCTGGCAATGCTTTTGGTATTTACACTACTGACAATGGAAACTTTTTCGGGGTAGATAAAGATTTCACATCAAGTTTTAATATCACATCAAGCTCATCGAGTGCTTACGGCATTTATGCAAAATCAACTTACGATTCAAACTACAACTTGGGTGAATCGAAACTTGGTATAGATGGTGGTATTTACGGCAATTTTAATGTGGTATCGAATGGCTTAAGTAATGAATCAGGCGCGTATGGTATTTACATTGAAGAAGGTGGTTCAATTGGTGATATCTATGGCAATTTTAATGTATATTCGCAAAATGGTGTTGCAACTGGTATCTTCTATAACGGTGGAAATCTTGGCACATTTTACGGAAAATTAAACATCATAAGTGGTGTCGATAACACAAGTGTATTCGGTTTAGTTTTTGGTAGAAATGATATTACTCACACTGAATCGGTTGGCGTTTACAATTCAACCGATGGCAAAAATAATTCGGAAGATATTTCTATTGGTGCTGGCGCAACAATTTCGATGAATACAACTGGGATAAATTCAATCGCATACGGCATATATGCAACAGGTATTCTCGAAAAACAAATCGATTTA
>JAGBWO010000109.1 GCA_017629765.1 Opitutales bacterium
AAGGCTTGGAGATTGTCGTTAGGGAGGCCGTTGCCGACGCTTCGCGAAACTGCGGGGAATTTTCCGCAGGCAGCGTTTGCGGCATCGGAGTGGATACGACCGGCTCTTCGCCGCTTCCGCTTTGCAAAGACAACTCTCCGCTCGGCGAAACCGAAGAATTCAGGAACAATTTAAACGCGCAGTGCTGGCTTTGGAAAGACCATACCTCGATTTCAGAGGCCGAAAAAATAACTGAAATCGCATCTGAAATACGCCCGCAATATTTGGCGAAATGCGGCGGCGTTTATTCTTCGGAATGGTGGTGGAGCAAAATTTGGCACTGCTTGAATGTTGACGAGCATGTTTTTGACGCCGCGTTTTCGTGGGCTGAAATCGCAGACTGGATTCCGTCGGTTTTGGCGGGCGTGAAAAATCCGCTTGAAATCAAGCGCGGCGTTTGCGCGGCGGGGCATAAGGCTTTTTACTGCGAAGAGTGGGGAGGGCTTCCGGACGGCGAATTTTTGTCGGCGCTTTCCCCGAAGCTTGCGAAATTGAAAGAAAATCTCTATGAAAAGGCTTATTCTGTCGATTCCGTGGCAGGCTATTTGTGCGCGGAATGGGCGGAAAAATTGGGTTTGAAAGAGGGGATTGCAATCGCAATCGGCGAGTTTGACGTTCACTACGGCTCAATCGCAAGCGGAGTTTCGGAGGGCGTGCTTGTAAAGGCGGTCGGTACAAGCACTTGCGACTGCACTGTGAAGAGCGCCGATACAAAGCTTCCGGACATCAAGGGTATTTGCGGCATTGTAAACGGTTCCATTCTCCCGAATTGCTACGGTTTGGAGGCGGGGCAGTCGGCCGTGGGCGACCTTTTTAAATGGTGGATTGAAGTGCTTCTTGGAAAGGATACTTCCGCCTTCAAAAAATTCAGGGACGAAGTCGTTTCCCAAAAACCCGGCGAAGCGGGTCTGCTTGCTCTCGATTGGAACAACGGCAACCGCACCGTGCTGGTTGACCAGCGTTTGACGGGGCTTATAATGGGGCAGACTTTGCACACCACTGCGGCAGAAGTTTACCGCGCGCTGGTTGAGGCGACCGCTTACGGCGCAAAAATCATAATCGACAGGTTTGAAGAAAACGGGGTGGAAATCAAAAAAGTCGTATGCTGCGGCGGCATCGCCCAAAAAGACCCTATGACGATGCAGATTTATTCGGATGTATTTAACCGCGAAATCCACATAGCAAAAAGTTTTCAGACATGCGCCCTTGGAGCGGCAATCGGGGCTGCGGTTGCTTCGGGCGTATACAAGAACTTTGGCGAAGCCCAAGAAAAAATGGTTTCGTTTAAGGACGAGGTTTACAAGCCAATTCCCGAAAATGTCGAAGTTTACGCAAAGCTCTTTGGGCTGTACAGGCAGATTCACGACGCTTTCGGCGGCGTAAAAACCGAAAATTTGGGGAATGTAATGAAGAGTCTTTTGAAAATCAAAGAAGAGGCGAGAAGATGAAATATGAGGACATAAGAACGGAGGCGTGCGCCGCAAACAAAATGCTGCCCGCCTCGAAGCTTGTCGATATGACTTTCGGCAATGTCGGCGTTTTTGACAAAGAATGCGGAGTTTTTGCAATAAAGCCGAGCGGGGTTGACTATGAAAAGCTGGCTCCCGAAGATATGGTTATTGTCGATTTGGACGGCAAGGTGGTTGACGGAAATTTGCGCCCTTCAAGCGACACTCCGACTTATGTCGAGATTTTCAAGGCGTTCGGAGTGCGCGCGATGGTCCATACCCATTCAAGAGCCGCCACGTCATTTGCACAGGCTCTTATGCCGATTCCCGCTTTCGGCACTACGCATTCCGACTATTTTTACGGCGACATTCCCGTAACGCGTCAGATGAATGCGGATGAAATTAATTCGGAATACGAAAAAAACACGGGGCTTGTGATTGTCGAGACTTTCAAAAATCTTAATTTAAACCCGCAGGAAATGCAGGCGGTTTTGGTGGCATGGCACGCTCCTTTCGTATGGGGAACAAGCGGCGTAAAGGCGGTTGAAAACGCAAAGGCCTTGGAAATTTGCGCCGATATGGCGCTTAAAACATTGTCGCTAAATCCTTCCGCCGCAAAGATTTCGGAAGCCCTGAAAGACAAGCACTTTTTGCGCAAGCACGGCAAAAACGCCTATTACGGACAAATTTGATTTTTGCCTTGAAAGAGATTTTTAAAGGCATATCTTAACCTTAACTTTTAACAAATATATTGAATATGCAAGAGATTATAAATTGGCAGGATTGGCTGGTCATAGCAGCCTATTTCGTGATAATCGCACTTGTCGCCTGGTGGAGCGGACGCGGTCAAAAATCGACGGAAGACTACTTTTTGGCGGGCAGAAATGCGGGCTGGCTCACTATCGGCGCGTCCATATTTACCGCTAACATCGGTTCGGAGCATATCGTTGGCTTGGCGGGAGCGGGGGCAAATTCGGGCATGGCTATGGCGCACTGGGAAATGCACGCATGGGTTCTCATTCTGCTTGCCTATGTGTTTGTGCCGTTTTACTACAAGGCGGGGGTTTACACCATTCCCGAATTTTTGGAAAAGCGTTTCGGCTCCAAAACAAGATGGCTTCTTTCGGTAGTGTCTCTTGTAGCCTACATATTTACAAAAGTCAGCGTCACCGTTTACGCGGGCGCAATCGTGTTCGGCGCATTCTTGGGCGACACTTTCGGCTCTGCTGAAAACGCCTTCTGGATTGGGGCTTTTGCTACTGTCATCTTGACCGGCTTATACACTGTTTTCGGGGGAATGAAGGCTATTCTTTACACCGCCACTCCGCAGGCTGTGATTTTGATTTTGGGTTCGGCTTTAATTACATATTTCGGGCTGACAGAGCTTGGAGGCTTGAAAGAAGGCTTCGATTCTTCAATTGCGGGAGGCTGGAATGCCTTGATTGATTCCGCAAAGAGCAGGGCGGGAGATTTCGCATTGTGGCGTCCGCTTTCAGATCCCACATTCCCGTGGCTTGCCGTATTGATAGCCTCTCCAATCATCGGCATTTGGTATTGGTGTACCGACCAGTACATCGTTCAGCGCACTTTTTCCGCGAAAAATTTGGAAATTGCCCGCAAAGGCGCGCTTTTCGGCGGTCTTCTTAAAATCACTCCGATTCTCATATTTTTGATTCCGGGCATGATCGGATGGGCGTTGTTTGACGCAAATCCTGAAAAGTTTAAGCTCGCAATAGATGCGGAGGGGCAAATTATGGGAGACGCGGTTTTCCCGATGCTTGTCACGAGCCTTTTGCCCCACTGGATAAGGGGTTTGATTGTCGCCTGCCTTTTGGCTGCCTTGATGAGCTCTTTGGCATCGCTGTTTAATTCTTCGGCGTCTCTTTTCACAGCGGATATTTATGAAAAACTCGTTCCGGGCAAAACTCAAAAGCACTATGTCAACGTCGGCAGAATTGCCACAGTCATCGTTGTCGGAATAGGCATGGTTTGGATTCCCGTGATGAAACATGTGGCTTCGGGCGGGCTGTTCCAGTATTTGCAGAATGTTCAGGGCTTTATTGCTCCCGCCATTGCCGCAGTGTTCCTTCTTGCAATCTTCTGGAAGAGGATGAACGAATTTGGCGCGATTGCGGGCTTGATTGCCGGCTTTGTGGCGGGCATGGCAAAGCTTACAATCCAGACATTCTTCGGTATGGGCGCAAACAAAATCAATGTTCCCGTATTGGCGCAAATAGGCGATTTCAATGCTTACTATGCAACGGGCGTTTTGTTCCTGTTTAGCATAATCGTGATTATATTTGCAAGCAAGATGCGTCCCGCCCCCGCTTCGGAAAAAACAACGGGTCTTACATACGCGTGGCTTTTGTCCGACAAGCAGGCGAAAAAGGAAATCGACGATTCTTGGGATTGGTCGAACAAGCTGTTTGCCGGTTTGATTTTTGCGGGCGTATTGGGAATGTACTTGTACTTCTCTTTCTGGCTCTCGTAAATTCAAAGAGTTTTTTGAAAAATCCGCAGGCGTTTTTACTGCGGATTTTTTTTGCGTTCGTTTTTGTAAAATTCTTTGCGGCGCCGATTCAGTTTACAGTAATATTTTTATCCGCCGAAAACATATTTCTTTTTTTTTTGAAAAAATCGGGCAATTCCCCCTAAAAAAGCGAATAAATAGTATGATTTCAATGCGGATTTTAAATATAAAACTCTCGGTTTGAAAACGCTTTTTCCGCCATGCGGCCTTATTCTATTTTTTTGTTGAAAGGGAGGGGGGAAGTGCGACATTCATTTTTTTATAATTTTTATATGGCGACGTCTGATCATTTAGAAACATTTCAGGAGCAGGGTATTGTATTTTCAAAACTCGATGCTGTAATCAACTGGGTTAGAGCAAATTCCATCTGGCCCCAGCCTATGGGGCTCGCGTGTTGCGCCATTGAACTTATGGGTGTCGGCGGTTCGAGGTTCGATATCGGCAGGTTCGGCGCGGAAGTCATGCGTTTTTCGCCGAGACAGAGCGACTGCATGATTGTGGCGGGAACCGTATCTTACAAGCAGGCGGGCGCGGTAAAGAGAATTTACGACCAAATGGCAAATCCCAAATGGGTGATTGCAATGGGCGCATGCGCTTGTTCGGGCGGAATGTTCCGCACTTATTCCACTTTGCAGGGTCTGGATAAAATTATCCCCGTTGACGTCTATTTGGCGGGCTGTCCTCCCCGTCCCGAAGCTTTGCTCGACGCTTTGATTAAACTTCAGGAAAAAATAAAAACCGAACATTCCGCAAAAAATTTGTTTAAAGCGGTGCAGTAGAAAGTCTTTAAGATGAATGCAGATGAAATTTTAGCCAAAATGCCGTTTTTGAAAGTCCGCGAAGGGGGCAGGGACGGCATCGCCGCCTTTGACTGTCCGCCGCGGAAACTTAAAGAGGCGGTTGCGGTTTTTAAAAACGATTTTTCGTTCGACAGCCTTTGCGACATCGCTTCTGTTGACATGGGCGAAGACAGCCCGCGCCGCTTTGGCTGTGTTTACCATTTTTATTCGATGAAGGGCAAGTCGTATTTGCGCTTGGCTTCTTTTGCGGAAAGCGCGGAAAACCCCGAGCTTCAATCCATTTCAGATATTTTCGCGAACGCAAACTGGTTTGAGCGCGAGGCGTTCGATATGATGGGCATTGTTTTTGAAGGGCATCCCGATTTGCGCAGAATTTTGATGTGGGACAAGTACGAATGGCATCCGCTTCGCAAGGATTTCCCTCTCGCGGGGCGCGAATCGACTTTGCCGGACACTTACGAGGATTCTGCCGGCGACGACCCTATGTTTGTAAAGCCCGCTCCAATGGAAGGCGGCCCGTTCCACAGCGAGCCCGGCGCAAAATTTGCGGCTTGCAAGGAGCCGAGGAGCCGCGAACAAAAATAATTTCCACGCGCGTATGAAAGAAGAAAAAATCATAGATGTAAAAGACGTTGCGGCAATGGCCGAAAGCGGCGAAATCGGCGAGCGCATGATTGTCAACATGGGGCCTTCGCATCCTTCCACGCACGGGGTGCTTCGCATGGTGTTCGAGCTTGACGGGGATACCATCACAAAGTGCAATCCCGTTATAGGATATCTGCACAGGGGTTCCGAAAAGGTTGCGGAAAATATGACTTACAACCAGTTCATCCCTTACACCGACCGCTTGGACTATCTTGCGCCTCTTTGCAACAATGTGGCTTTTGCGACTTGCGCCGAAAAAATTGCGGGGATTGAAATTCCCGAACGCTGCAAGGCAATCAGGGTTTTGTGCTGCGAGCTTTCGAGAATAGCAAGCCATTTGATTGGCGTCGGCGTTTACGGCATGGACGCGGGGGCTTGGACGGTATTTATGTACGCTTTCACACAGCGCGAAAAGCTTTACACTTTGTTTGAGCGCTTGACCGGAGCAAGGCTTACCTGTTCTTACGCGAGAGTAGGCGGGCTTGCAAGGGATATTCCCGAAGGCTGGCTTGGGGATGTGGCGAGCTTTGCAAACCAGTTTTTGCCTGCCCTCGACGAAATGGACAAACTCATAACGCGCAACCGCATATTTATCGACAGAACAGAGGAAATTGCGGTGATTTCGCGCGATGAAGCGGTAAACTGGGGGCTTACGGGCGCCAATCTCCGCGCATCAGGCGTTGAAAGCGACATAAGAAAAGACAATCCCTATTTGGGATATGAAAACTACGAATTTGACATTCCCGTCGGCACAAAGGGCGACGCTTACGACAGGTGGCTTGTGAGAATGGAGGAAATGCGCCAGAGCGTCAGAATCATACGCCAAGTCATAGACAAAATGCCAAAGGGCGCATGGCACGTTGATGACCCTCGGATTTTCGCTCCCGAAAAGCGCAGCGTGCTGACTCAAATGGAGTCTTTGATTTCAAACTTTGTATTGACCACCGAAGGCCCGAATTTGCCGAAAGGCGAAGCTTATTTCGAGGCGGAAAACCCAAAGGGCGCTCTCGGATTTTTCATAATGAGCGGCGGCGGCGGCGTGCCGTACAGGGTGCGCATAAAGGGCCCTTCGTTCGTAAGTTTGAGCATTCTGCCCAAGATAATGCCGGGGCATCACATAACCGACGTCCCCGTAATTTTAGGCTCTTTGGACTTTGTTTTGGGAGAGTGCGACAGGTAATTTTTAAGCGACACTAATATGGAAATTTCACAAGACTTGGAAAATAAGGCCGACGCGATTATTGCGGAATATCCCGTAAAGCGTTCAGCGGCGATGATGCTCATGCATCTCATTCAGGAGCATTTCGGCTATTTTGACGACGATGCCATAAATTATGCCGCAAAAAAATTGGGAATCCGCCCTGTTGAAGTTTACGGAATGCTGTCTTTTTACCCGATGTTTTCCGACAAGCCGCGCGGCAGGATACACATCAAGGTCTGCAGAACTTTATCTTGCGCGCTGGCAGGCTCAATAGATTTGGCGAACAAAATATCGGAGCTTATCGATTGCCCCGTAAACGACACAAAGGGCGTTTACACTCTTGAATTTGTCGAATGCTTGGGCAACTGCGTAAAGGGCGCCAACGTTCAGGTAAACGACAAGCTTTACGACGGTTTGAACCCCCAAGATGCCGAGAAGTTTGTCGAACGCCTGAAAGCGGACGATTCGGAGGGCAGGCTGAATTCCGTTTCGGCGTTTGAGCGCCCGCAGGGCGCGGACTTTAATTCGCCCGAATACAAAGGATAATTTTATGGCAGTACAGGAAAACAGAATTCTTTATCGCCACATAGACATTCCCGATTGGAACGCTTCCATTGAGTGCTATGAAGCCGACGGCGGCTATCAGGTTTTAAAAGACGCCCTCAAGCGCGACAGGCAGGAGCTTTGCGACGAAGTTTTGAAGTCGGGCATAAAAGGCAGGGGCGGCGCGGGATTCCCTATGGGGATGAAATGGAAGTTTTTGGACAGAAAAAGCGGAAAGCCCATTTACTTGGTTTGCAACGCCGACGAGTCCGAACCCGGAACATGCGTTGACCGCGAGATAATTTACAAAGACCCCCACCAGCTTATTGAAGGCATTATGTGCGCCGCTTTCGCAATAAACGCGCGTCAGGCGTTTATTTACATCAGGGGCGAATACATAAACGGCTACAGAATTTTGGTTGAGGCTGTAAAAGAAGCGCGCGCAAAGGGGTATGTCGGCGAAAATGTATGCGGTTCGGGCTATTCCTGCGATATTAACATTACGCGCGGCGCCGGATGCTACATTTGCGGCGAGGAAACAGGGCTTATTTCTTCCTTGGCGGGCAAGAGGGCTTATCCGCGCATCAAGCCGCCTTACTTCCCCGCTGTCATGGGGCTGTACGACTGCCCGACTGTCGTAAACAACGTAAAAAGCCTTTGCTATGTTCCGTACATATTTAAAATCGGCGGCGAAGCGGTCTCAAAAATAGGCGTTCCGAACGACCCGGGCACATACGTTTGGGGAGTTAGCGGGCAGGTTCAGAAGCCCGGCAGGTATGAAATCGAATCCGGAGCATGCACTTTGGGCGAGATGTTGTACGACGTTTGCGGAGGGCCTTTTGCGGGCAGGACTTTCAAGGCGGTGATTCCCGGCGGTTCTTCTATGAAAATTTTGAAGTGGGGCGAGAAGTTCGACATAAAACAGCCCGACGGTTCGATAAAAGAATTGAGGGTCGAGGATATTCCGCTTTCGGCTCCCTCTCTTATGTCTTGCGGTACCGCTCTCGGGTCTGCGGGCATAATAGTTATGGACAACACAGTCGATATGGTCGAAGCCATGGCGAATTTGAACGCGTTTTACGCGCACGAAAGCTGCGGGCAGTGTACGCCGTGCCGCGAAGGTTCTTTGTGGATTTCAAAAATCACGAAGCGCATTTGCTCGGGCGGCGGCAGGCTTGAAGACCCCGAACTTTTAATGAGCCTTGCTGACAATGTCTGCGGGCATACAATTTGCGCGCACGGCGAAGGCATGGCGTGGCCGGTGCAGAGCAATGTCGCCAAATTCAAAGACGAGTATGTCGCAAAAATTTCGCGCCAGCTCGCGGGAGAGGGCGAAGCGCGTTTGGATAAAAATTCTTACAGGTTGATTTAATTATGGCGGACTTGGTAAACATAAACATAAACGGCGACGACTTTCAAGTGCCTGCCGGTCTAAACGTAATTGAAGCGGCAAGAATTTCGGGCGTTGAAATTCCGCATTTTTGCTACCATCCGAATTTGCCGATAGCGGGCTCTTGCAGGCTTTGTTTGGTTTCTATTGGCACTCCCGCCCGCGACAGGGCTACGGGAGAGCTTCTCAAAAATCCCGACGGCTCCCAAAAGATAGCTTTTATGCCCAAGCTTGCGATAGCTTGCGGCACGAAAGTAAGCGAGGGTATGCACGTCATAACAGACTCGGAGCAGGTTGTTAAGGCGAGGCAGGGAGTCTTGGAATTCATTTTGGCAAACCACCCGCTCGACTGCCCGATTTGCGACAAGGCGGGCGAATGCAAGCTTCAGGAGTATTCCCAGGCTTTCGGGAACTGCAAAAGCAGATTTGTGGAAGACAAAAACGTAAAGCCGAAAAAAGTTTCGATTGGCGGCGGCAAGGTTATTTTGGACGCCGAACGCTGCATACTTTGTTCGAGGTGCATACGCACTTGCCGCGAGGTTGTCGGCAGGGATGTCTTGGGCTTTTCCAAGCGCGGTTCGAGAAACGAAATTTCCGTTTACGGGGACGACGGCAGGGATTCAAATTATCTTTTGAACATTGTTGACGGATGCCCTGTCGGCGCCTTGACCGAAAGCGCGTTCCGCTTTAAAATGCGCGCATGGTTCTTGAAAGTCGCAAACTCCGTTTCGACTGAATCGAGCGCGGGGATAAACACAAAGGTGTGGTCGCGTTCAAACAAGGTTTACAGGATAACTCCGCGCTCAAATCCTTTTGTAAACGACGCTTGGTCGACCGATTCCTCAAGGTATGAATATCGCGTTTTGGATTCCGCAATGCGCCTTAAAACCGCAAGGGTTGACGGCACTCCGTGTTCGACTTCCTACGCAGTAAGCAGGGCGGTCGAAGTCATGGCGGCAAGCGGCCGCAGGGCGGTTGTGGCAAGCGCGCGCTTAAGCCTTGAAGAGCAGTTTATGCTTAAAGAATTTGCGGATTTGACGGGCTCGAAAATTTACGCCGCCGCCCATTTGGGCGAAGACGACGGCAAATTGATTTCCTCCGACAGAACTCCTAATAGGCGCGGCTTGTTCATAACCGGGATTGTTTCGGAATACCCGAAAACAGATTTAAAAAATCTCGCAGGCGACATCAGAAGCGGGGCGGTTGAAAGCGTAATGGTTTGCGGGGAAGACTTGTGCGCTCTCGGCTTGGACGAAAAGGATTTCAAAACCGCGAACATCGTCTATTGCGGCGTATCGGATTCCGAAACCGCGCAAAGGGCGAAAGTCGCAATCCCGACAGCGTCGGTCTTTGAAAAATCAGGCATATTCGTAAACAGGCAGTTCAGGGCGCAGGCTTTTGAAAAAGCGGTTGACGCTCCCGAAAGCGCGGTATGCGAAATAAGCCTGTTTTCAAAATTTATGAACGCATTTGCCAAAAGTGAATTCAAAACGCCTTCGGTTTATGCCTTGCGCAGGCTGATTTCATCTAAAATAGAAATTCTGGGCGGCATTTGCGAAATTCCAAAAACAGGGCTTTTGCTCGACGGCAAAAAGTTTGCCGCGGTAAAATTCCCCGAATCCCAAGCTCTACACTTTACGAAAAATGAATAGTTTGTTTTTATTGTCAACAGCGGTTGCGCAAACCGGCGCGGCGCAGGCTTCGTCGATGGGTTTAGTCGATATTTTGCTGAAAGTCCTTTTCGGCTTTGCGGCGATTGGCGTTGTGATGTGCTTTGCGGCTTTGAGCGTGGTTGTCGAAAGAAAGGTCGCCGCATTTATTCAGGGGCGCTACGGCCCGTGCCGCACGTTTATCCCGTATGTGATGCTTATTCCGTTTGTCGGAAGGTTTTTGCAGAGGGCGGGGCTTATGCAGCTTGCGGCGGACGGATTGAAGTTTTTGTTCAAGGAAGAGCCTTTGCCTTCGCACGTCAACAAGTTTTGGTTTACGCTTGCTCCCGTGATGTCGCTTGCTCCCGTTTTGATTGCATCGTGCGCAATACCGTTCGGATTTTTTATGTATGACGGAACTCCGCACGCGCTTGCCGCCGCCGATTTTGACTTGTCGCTTTTGTTTGTTCTTGCGCTCGGGTCTTTGGGCGTTTACGGCGCCGTATTGGCGGGGTGGTCTTCTAATTCAAAGTATTCGTATATGGGCGCGATAAGGGCTTCGGCGCAGATGGTAAGCTACGAGCTTACGATGGTTCTTTCGCTTGTGCCTGTAATTATTTGGATAGCCCCGAATTGCGAAAGCCCGCTCAGCCTTTTTGACCTGGGGATGTCGCAGTCTTCGATGTGGAACTGCTTTATGTTCCCGCTTTCGGCGTTCCTGTTTTTGGTTGCGCTCTTTGCCGAGACAAACCGCCAGCCTTTCGATATGGCCGAGTCTGAAACCGACTTGGTGAGCGGTTTCCACACTGAATACGGAAGTTTCAAGTTCGGATTGTTCTTTGTAGGCGAATACGGGCATATGGTGCTTGGCTCTTCGCTTTTCATCTGCATTTTTCTCGGGGCGTGGAGCCCTCTTCCGGGACTTTCCTACCCCGCGGACTGGGGATGGATTACGGCGGTTTTGGCAACTCTCACGTTCCTTGCAAAAATCGCGTTTATGATATTTTTCTTCGTGTGGGTGCGCTGGACGCTTCCGCGTTTCAGGTACGACCACGTCATGAATTTGGGCTGGGGCAAGCTTCTGCCCTTGTCGGTTGCCAATCTTGTTTTCTATTTGGTGCTGGCGGCGTTTGTTAAATAAGGATTTTTATGGCGATAATTAAAGTTGAGAGAAAAAAGCTTTCGTTTTGGGAAAGGACTTACATCCCCCAAATAATAGGCGGGCTTTGGATTACATTGAAAAATCTGGCAAAGCCGAAGGTGACGCTCAAATATCCCGAGCAGAGGCCGTCTCTTCCAAAGGCTTACAGAGGGGCGCCGACTCTCGTAAAAGATCCCGACGGGCGCGAGAAGTGCGTTTCATGCCAGCTTTGCGAGTTTGTCTGCCCGCCCAAGGCAATAAAGGTTACGCCTTCCGAAATAGACCCGAACAGCCCCAATGCTTTTATCGAAAAGGCTCCCCAAAATTTTGAGATAAATATGA
>JAGBWO010000110.1 GCA_017629765.1 Opitutales bacterium
CAGCGCGCTCGCGTGGTTTGACAGGTTTCATATAGACGGCTTGCGCGTTGACGCGGTGGCGTCGATGCTTTATTTGGACTACTCCCGCAGGGACGGGGAGTGGATTCCTAATAAATTCGGCGGAAATGAAAATTTGGAGGCAATAGATTTTCTGCAAAAAACAAACGCCCTCGTGAAAAAATATTTTGCGGGCTCAATTATGGTCGCGGAGGAAAGCACCGCTTTTGCGGGAGTTACCAAGCCCGTTTCCGACGGCGGGCTGGGGTTTGATTTCAAGTGGAATATGGGCTGGATGCACGACACTCTTTCATATATGAAAGAAGACCCGATTAACCGCAAATATCACCATAACCAGCTTACATTCCCCGCGATTTACCAGTTTACGGAAAACTTTGTGTCGGTGTATTCGCACGACGAGGTTGTGCATGGCAAAGGTTCCATGGTAAACAAAATGGGCGGAGCGTATTGGGGCGACAAAATCGCAAATCTTCGCGCTCTTTACGCCTACATGTGGTTTTGGCCCGGCAAAAAGACCCTCTTTATGGGCGACGAATTCGGACAGTCTCGCGAATGGAAGTACGACGAGTCTTTGGATTGGCATTTCTTGGAATATCCCGAACACGCGGGAATCAAGCGCGTGGTGGCGGATTCCGCTAAAATCTACAAAGAAGACGCGGAGCTTGCGAAGAACGATTTAAATTCCGAAGCTTTTTCTTGGATAAACTGCAACGACGGCGACAACTCTGTGATTTCTTTTCTTCGCAAAGCGGGGAAGTCAACCTATGCGGTTGTGTGCAATTTCACTCCCGTTTTGCGGCGCGGATACCGCATCGGACTGCCGGAAAAGGGGCGGTGGAGCGAAATTTTAAATACTGATTCAGAAGTTTACGCGGGCGGCGGAGAAGGCAATCAAGGCAAGATTGTTGCGGAGGACGTTCCGTTTGATAATTTCAAATATTCCGCTTCAATAACGCTTCCGCCGATGTCGACTCTTGTGTTTAAATTTTAAATTCAAAAAGGGAGATTGTTTTAGAATCTCCCTTTTTCCAAAAATATGCGGCGGTTTTGCCATCAGTTAACTTTTTGATATTTTCTTCCGCCGCGCCGTATTTTTATCGCTATCCGATTGTGCGCTTTATGAGGGCATCGGGGTTTAGCGGGCGTTTCATAAAGTTTTCAAACGCCTTTTCGGGCGGTACCGACGAGCCTGTTTTGAGAATCGAGTCCGCAAAGTCTTTGCCCGTTTGGCGGTTGAAAAGCCCCTCTTTCTCAAAGCGCGTAAAGGCGTCGGCATCGAGCGCTTCCGCCCATTTGTACGAATAGTATCCCGCCGCGTATCCGACGGGGTCGCCGAAAATATGGGTAAAATGCGTTAAAATCGTGCGCGGGGTTTGGGTGTATTTTTGAGTGTAGCCCCTCAAAGCTTCCTGCGCTTTTTCTTCGATGTCGCCGTTTAGAAAATCGTGGGGGCGCGTGTGCAGGTCAAGGTCGATTTTGGCAAATGAAAGCTGCCTCATGCAGGCTGTTGCCGCCCTGAATTTTCTCGCCCTGTCGAATTTGCCGAAAAGCTCTTCGGGCAGGGGGGCGTTGGTTTCATAGTGCCGCGCAAAGGTGTCGAGAACCTCTTTTTTGTTGCACCAGTTTTCCATTATTTGGGAGGGCAGCTCCACAAAATCCCAAGCGACGTCGCGAAGCCCGCGCTCTTTGCAGTCCATTAAAATAAAATGCAGCAGATGCCCGAATTCGTGGAAGAGGGTTGAGAGTTCGTCATGGTTTAAAAGCGACGGCTTGCCGGATGAGGCTTCGTTGAAATTTGCCGCAATAAGCCCGAGTTTGGGCGTGCTTTCCGTGTCCTGCTTGAACAAATTCATCCATGCTCCCGAACGCTTGCCCTTGCGCGGGAACAGATCGGCGTAGAAAGAGGCTATGTGGCGGTTGTTTTCGTTGAAGACGTCGAAGAACATTACGGAGTCGTGCCAGGACGGGGCTTCGGACTTTTTGATATCCAAAAGATAGAGCGATTTTGCAAGGGAAAAAGCCCCCTGCATTGCGGAGTCGAGGGTTATGTAGGGGCGGAAAGATTCGGAGTCGAAATCGTATTTTTCCTTCCGCATATTTTCCGCGTAAAAAGCTCCGTTCCACGGCTCGATAGGGCTTTTTCCCGCAAAATTTTCAATTTCCGAAATATCTTTTCGGAAGGCAGGCTCGATTTTATTTTGCAGCGTTTCTATGAAATCGAGCGCGGTTTTTCCGTTATGCGCCATTCTTGAATTTAATACGTAGTCGGCAAAGTTTTTGTTGCCGAGAAGCTCCGCTTTTTTGCTGCGGGTTTCTATGATTTCGCGCATAATTTGCGTATTGTCGAATTCCCCTCCGGAGCATAGTTCGGAATATGCGCTCCAAAGTTTTTTGCGCAGGCTTTCGTTTTTGCAGTGGCTCATAATGGGCGCGAAAACGGGGGCGTCGAGGGTTATTAAATAGCCGCCTAAGTTCTTTGCCTCTGCCTTCTTTCGGGCGAGGGCAAGCGCGCTTTCCGGCATTCCGTCAAGCTCGGACTTGTCTTCGACATGAAGCTCGAATGCGTTTAGCGCGTCGAGGGAGTTTTCCGAAAACTTGCGTGTAAGGGCGGAGAGTTTTGCGTCGAGTTCGCGCAGCTTTTCTTTGTCTTCGGGGCTTAAATTTGCGCCGTTTTCGACAAAATCCCTCACTGTTTCATCCAGAAGGATTTTTTCTTCTCCCTCAAATTTGACGCCGGAATCCCTGACGGCTTTTATTTTTTCCCAGAGCCTGCCGTTTATGCAGATTGAAGACGAGAAGTCCGAAACTTCCGCATCGCGCCTGTTTAAAACTTCGCGCATTTCTGGGGAGGAGGAAACCGATTCGATATGGTTTGCGATGTTCCAAACTTCGTCAAGCAGGGTTGAGGAGTTGTCGAGGGCGCGGATTACGTTTGCAAAGTTTGCCTTCTCCTGCGGAATTTCTTCGATTTTTGAAATGTTTTGTCTGGCCTCTTTTAGCGCGAAAGTTATGGCTTCGTCGGCGGCTTCGGGCGTCATGGCGTTGAAGTCGGGAGGGAAAATCTTTGATAAAAACGGATTATTTTCTTTATTCATTGTTTTAAATTTAGTAGGTTTTCAGCCGATAAATCAAGAGTTTTTATGAAAACAATAAGAGCGATTCACAGAGAGTACGGAGTTCCGAGCGAAGTTTTAAACGCGGAAGAGGTGGATATTGGCAGCCTTGCCGAAGGGCAGGTTCTGGTAAAGCTTTTGAGGGCTTCGGTAAATCCTTCGGATATGGGAATGATAGGCGGCTCTTACGGAAGGCTGCGCCCTTTGCCCGCCATTGCGGGGCGCGAAGCGGTGGGGGAAGTCGCGGAAGTCGCAGGCGGAGTTAAAAACGTAAAAACGGGCGACATCGTGCGCATTCCCGAAGAGCCGGGAGCTTGGTCGCAATACACAATATGCGATGCCAAAGACTTAATGGTTCTTCCGAAGGGTCTGGATTTGAATATGCTTGCGATGTCGTTTGTAAATCCGCCGACGGCTCTTTTGATTTTGGAGGAGTTTTGCGTGCTGAAAGAGGGCGATTGGGTAATTCAAAACGGAGCGGGTTCGGCGCTCGGGTATTTTATGATTCAGATATGCCGCCTGCGCGGAATAAAAACCGTAAATATGCTGCGGAACGCAAAGGCAAAAGAAGCCGATTTGAAGGCAATCGGGGCGGATGTCGTAATCGACGAAACCGAATTTGACGCAAAAAAACTGAAGGATTTGACGGGCGGCGCGCTTCCTGTTTTGGGCTTAAACCAGATAGGGGGAGCAAGCGTTTCAAATATGATTAAGGCGATGGGCTTTGGCGGCACAATCGCGACTGTCGGCGCAATGACTTCCGAACCCGTGCGTTTCCCGACGAGATTTTTGATTTTTAACGACTTGCGTTTGAGGGGCTTTTGGTGGGACAAGTGGCAAAGGACGCATTCAAAAGAGCAAAAAGACGCCGTTTTTGCCAAGATTTTCAAGATGATTGAAGACGGCTCTCTCCGCGCCCCGGTCGATAAAATCTATCCGCTTTCACAAATAAA
>JAGBWO010000111.1 GCA_017629765.1 Opitutales bacterium
CGAAAAGCCCTGCGCTATGCGTCTTCGCTCGCGGCGGCGGCATGCATTGCATTCGCGTTTTTTGCGGCAAAAGCCGACAAAACTTCGCAGCTTGCCAATGAACTTCAAGAAATTGAAAACGCAGTGGCGTCTCTAAACGAATACGAAAAGGAATTTAATTCCTACTCCCCCAATTTTTGCGATTACGATTTGACATTGTACGCGATGCAATAATTCATATATGCGCTTTTTCGCGGAAGTAAAATTTTTACTTCCGTTTTTTTATGCAAAATAAAAACGCAAAAAAAAACGCCAAGCATAATGCCCGGCGTTTTCAATTTAAAATTTCAGATTAGCGGCCGAAACCGAAGCGAACTTTCAAGCCGAATGTCTTGGAATGCTTGATGACATCATTGCCGAAGTTCCATTCGCCGAATACGGAGAAAGCAACAATTGAGTTTGCCCAATATGTGAGTTCGGCATCAACAGTGCGGAATGTTTTAAAATCATCGGAGCCGGAGTGCCACAAAAATTTGCCGGAAAGAGAGAAAGACTCTGTCAAGACAACTTCCACGCCGCCGCCGTAGTTGTATATGAAATTGTTTTCAGACATGGAGGTTTTTTCTCCGTCAACAGAAACATCAAGAGAATTCCAGCCATAACCGCAAGAACCGTATGCGAAAGGCTTGATTGCCTGAACAAAGTCCCAACCTGTCTTAAACGACAAATACGGCTTCAAGCCGACTGCCACATTGAAAGAGCTTCCGGAGAGATTTCCGTCTTCAATGGTATTCGCCTCATCATAAAAACCGTCCAAGTCCGTATAGCCGTAGCCCAAGTTTACAAACAAATCCATGCCGAACCAGTTGACGTCCTGCATTGTGTTTACGCCGGGCTTGAATACCGGAACGTTAAATTCAACATTCGCAACCGCGCCAACTTGATTGGAGTCGTTTACGCCTTCTTTCAAGTCGGTAAACGATGCGCCGCCGCCCAATTCAACATACATGCGGCCGAGATTGGCTTCGCCGTCGGCTTTTTTGCTGTATGCAAATGCGGAAACGGCCATTAAGAATGCAGATACTGATACCAAAAATGTTTTCTTCATATTCATAATAACGACAGGATTAACATTTTTTAAGAAGATGTAAAGACTTTTTTTATTTTTTTTAATTTATCCTAAATACGCCTACTCTACATCGCGCTTAAAGCATATTCTCTCCACTGCGGAATCAAACCCTCCCGTACCCGAAAGGATTTCAATCTCAAGCCGTGTATAATAGAAAGGCAGCGCGTTATCATAGTCCAAGTCGATTCTTACGGCGTCCTTTTCCGTTGTAAGCACATATTCCGCCCCCGCCGCTTCGGCGTCTTTGAAAAAGTCGTCGAGTTCGTGCTTAAAAAACCTGTGATGGTCCAAAAAGTGCTCGAAATGCACGATTTCAGCCCCCGCGTCGGCTAAAAATTTTTCAAAGCTCGAAGGGGAGGCGATGGCGCAAAAATAAGCGATTTTTTTGCCGTTTAGAAACTCTATCGGCTCCTGCTTCATCGAATGGAATTCCACAAGATGCTTAGACTTGTGGGCGCATTCTATAAATTCCGCGCTCGTATTGTATTGCCTTATGAAAGTCTCAAGCTCTTCGTCGCGCCTGCCGTCGCTTTTGGTCAAAAATATGTACGAAGCGCGCTTCAAATGAGAGACCGGCTCGCGCAAAATTCCGCGCGGAAGAAGCGATTTGTTCCCGAAAGGATTGGTTTTGTCGACAAGCAGAAGCTGCATATGCCCGCGCAAAGGCAAATACTGGAAGCCGTCGTCCAAAACGAGCGTATCGACGCCGAATTCCTTTATCGCGAAGTTGCCGGCTCTCACCCTGTTTTTATCGACAACCACCACGACTCCGGGCAGATTGCGGGCAAGCATAAAAGGCTCGTCGCCCGCAAATTCTGAATTTAAAAGTATGTTCTTGCCGTCGCTTACTACTTTCGGCTTGGGAAGCTCCCCATTGCTTATCCACCGCCAAAGCTTCTTGAAGACGCCGTCGGACTTGCTCTTGTAGCCTCTGCTCAAAATCGCGACTTTGCGCCCCTTTGCCGTAAGCTCGCGGGCGAATCTTTCAACAACGGGGGTTTTGCCCGTGCCGCCTACGGTCAAATTGCCGACCACGATTACAAGGCAGCCAAGTGGGCTGTCCCTGAAAATTCTGTTTTTATAGAGAAAATATCGGAGCTTCACAATCCCGCAAAATATCCACGAAATCCCTTTCAGAAAGCATCCGTAAACGCGGGCGGGCAAATCTTTGCGGCGGTCGTAAATCACATCGACCGTGGCATGCTCAAGATTTTGCAAGGCAAGCCTGATTTTCTCTCCAAAAGAATCTTCCGGCATCTTTTTCAGGGGATTCCAACGCCGCTATTCGCGCGGGGGAAGTTTTTTGAGATTCCAAATATCGTCGGCGTATTCGGTAATGGTGCGGTCGCTTGAAAACTTGCTCATGCGTGCAGTGTTCATAATCGCCATCTTCGCCCATCGCGCCTTGTCTTTATAGACCTCGCCAAGCCTGTCCTGAGCGTCGCAATACGACTGGTAGTCGGCGCAGACCATAAACTGGTCGCCCCAATCCAAAACCGATTTTCTCAAAGGCTCAAACGCAGTCGGGTTGTTCGGCATAAAGTAGTCGGAAACAAGCCAGTCCAAAACGGATTTCAGATTTTCGTTTGAATTGTAAAAGTTCCACGGGTTGTACCCTTCGGCTTTCAGTTTCTGCACTTCGTCGACATTCATTCCGAAAATGAAAATATTGTCCTTACCGACTTCCTCCAATATTTCGACATTCGCTCCGTCGAGAGTTCCCATTGTAATTGCGCCGTTTAAGGCAAGCTTCATATTGCCCGTTCCGGAAGCCTCCTTGCCTGCGGTCGAAATCTGCTCGGATACGTCGGCGGCGGGAATAATGTCCATGGCAAGCGAAACATTGTAATTGGGAATAAACGCGACTTTCAGCTTTCCCTTTATTCTCGCATCGTTATTTATGACATTCCCAACCGTGTTGATTGCCCAAATGATATTCTTTGCCAAGTCGTAGCCCGGAGCCGCCTTCGCGCCGAAAATAAACGCGCGCGGAGAAATGTCGGCATCGGGATTGTGCAGGAGGCGACGGTAGAGAGTCAGGATGTAAAGCAGATTGAGGTGCTGGCGCTTGTACTCGTGAAGCCTCTTGATTTGGACGTCGAAAATTGCGTCGGGATTTAAATCGACCCCGCACAAGCCTTTTACGATTTTCGCAAGACGCGCCTTGTTTTCGCGCTTAATCGCCATATATTTCTTTTGGAAATCGGAATCCTCCGCAAACTTTTCAAGACCTTTAAGCTCGTCGAGATTTTTCGGCCATGAGTCGCTTTTCAATGTTTTTGTAATCAAGTCCGAAAGCCCCTCGTTTGCGGTTTTCAGCCAGCGGCGCGGAGTTATGCCGTTTGTCTTGTTGTTGAATTTTTCGGGCGAAATTTGGTAGAAGTCGCGCAGGACGCTCTCTTTCAAAAGCTGCGAGTGGAGCTCCGCAACTCCGTTTACGCTGTGTGAACCCACAACCGAAAGATACGCCATCCTCACCATCTTCGGAGAACCCTCTTCGATTATCGAGAGGCGGGCGATTTTGTCGGAGCCTTTGCCGTAAATGCCCTCAACATAAGAAAGCCAGCGCGCGTTGATTTCGTAAATAATCTGCAAATGGCGCGGCAAGAGCTTTTCAAAGAAAGGCACCGACCACTTTTCCAACGCTTCGGGAAGCAGGGTGTGGTTTGTGTAGGCAAAAACATGCGTACATATTTCCCAAGACTTGTCCCAACCCAAGCCCTCAACGTCGACCAAAAGACGCATAAGCTCGGGAACCGCTATCGCGGGATGGGTGTCGTTTAGCTGGATTGCAACCTTGTCGGCGAAAATATCCCAATTGTTTCCGTTTAAAGACTTGAAGCGGCGGATGATGTCTTGCAGGGAGCATGTCACAAAGAAATACTGCTGCATCAAGCGCAGAATTTTGCCGTTTTCGGTCTTGTCGTTCGGATACAAAACCTTAGATATAGTCTCCGACATCGCTTTTTGATGCACAGCCTGAGTGTATCCGCCGTTATTGAAGGCGTTTAAGTCAAGCTCGTTTGTCGCGCGGGATTCCCACAAGCGCAAGAAATTCACTGTTCCCGCCCCGTAGCCGACTACGGGAACGTCCCACGGAACGCCGAGCAGCTCGCCTTCGGGGATCCAGCGCACCGACCAGTCCCCCGTCGAAGACATCACGCCTTCAACCCGTCCGCCGATTCCGACTTTCACGGTGTATTCCGGGCGGACAATATCCCACGGAGAGCCGAATTTAAGCCAGTTGTCGGGAGACTCTATCTGTTTTCCGCCTTCGAAGCTCTGCGTAAAAAGCCCGAACTCGTAAAGAATGCCGTAGCCTACCGCGGGATAGTCGAGAGTGGCAAGAGACTCTTGGAAGCAAGCGGCAAGACGCCCCAAACCTCCATTGCCCAAGCCCATATCGACTTCGCTCGCCATAATGGAATCGAAATCCAAATCCAGCTCTTTCAATGCCCCGCGGGCGATATCCATAAGCCCGGAATTTGTCAAAGTGTCTTCCGTGAGCCTTCCCATGAGGTATTCGAGCGACAAATAGTAAACGCGCTTTGAATTTGCCTTGTATTGGCGCGACATTGTGGAAATAAACCTGCCCATTATCTCGTCGCGGACCGCCATTGCCGTCGCAAGCCACCAATCGCGCGGCGTAGCGCGCACCGTCGCGCGCGCCAATGAGCGCTCCATATGCCAAAGGATTGAATTTTTAAAATCTTTTACGGAAGTTTTCACATAAAATTTGCATTCCTTGCGGGCTTCCGATTCGGGTGATGATTTTTTTGCCATAATTTTTAAATTCGCCTTTTTAGAGTTTAGCGGATGTTTAAATTTCAAATTTAGATAAAAACAATAGTCTTTCAAGCATTTTATTGCTCAATTAAAACGCTCTTTTGCCGATGTTTTTTTATCAAACGGAATTTAAGCTTGAAAAAGCGCAAAAACCGACCTTTTATTTTTCGGCATTGAAAGGATTTGCAGCATGAAAAAATTTGCATTTGTGGGCGCGGGCAAAATGGCGTCCGCAATAGTTTCTGGAATGATAAAAAGCGGAGCTGTCCGCCCTTGGGACGTTGAATGCGTAAGCGGAGCGGACTCCACAGGCGCGGATCTCGCAAAAAATACCGGCATAAGCCACACAAAAAAAATCGAAGACATAAATGCGGAAACCGTGGTGCTTGCCTGCAAGCCCCAGCAGCTTGCGGAAGTAGCCCAAAGCATCGGGCAAAAGCGCATGGATTTGGTAATATCCATTTTGGCGGGCACCACTATTTCCAAACTGCGCGAGCGCTTCCCCAACGCGGGCAAAATCGTGCGCGTGATGCCAAATATGGCGGCTCTTATTTCAAAGGGCGTTTCCTGCTTTGCCCCTGAAACCGAATTGGAACCCGACCAGGAAAAGACGGTCGAAACAGTGTTGAAGGCAATCGGCAAAGTCATAAAATGCCCCGAAGCGCAACTTGACGCCGTAACAGCCCTTTCGGGAAGCGGTCCGGGCTATGTGTTTGAATTTGCCGCCGCGCTAATAGAAGCGGGCAAAGAGCTGGGCTTTGACGATGAAACGGCAAAAGAGCTGTCAATCCAAACGATTTTAGGCAGCGCGATGCTTCTTGAAAAAGACGAACGCTCGCCCGAGAAGCTGCGCGACGCGGTATGCTCGCCCGGAGGAACAACCCTCGCCGCACTCGAAGTTTTCAAGGCAAACAATTTCAGAAAAACCTTGCGGGACGCCCTTTTTGCCGCGGAAAAACGCTCAAAAGAGCTTTCCAAGTTGTAAAAACACGCGTTTTTTTAAAAAAGTAAAAAAAATAAAACTAAAAACTTGACGTTTTGAATATAAATTGACAGAAAAGACGTCAATCAATTCAAGAGAATCAATTTTTAAAACACAAAAAAATTAAATATTATGAAAAAGTTCTTGGCATTATCTTTGGCGGCCGCTGCACTCTTCGGCTGCTCGACTGAAAAAGTAGCGATAAACTCCTGCCCTGCCGGCGCAGACGTTTTAATCGGCGGCGAAATGGTAGGTCAGACTCCTTGCGAAGTCAGCCTGAAAAAAGACTCAACTCATAAAATTGTCATTCAAAAAGCGGGTTACAAGGAAGTTTCCTATACCCTCGCAACTTCGGAAGAGCTTCCCGAAATCAAGTTCGGCCCCTTGGTTGACATGGGCTTCTACATGAGCATCACTCCCGATGTGATTGACGCCAAGCTTTACCCCGCATTCCTTCCCGAAACAGCCGGCAACAACCGCGCCGACGCATACTTGGATGCAGTCTTGAAAGCCGACACCCTCAAAAAAGAAGGCAAGATTTGCGAAAAAGAACATTCCGCAATGATTGGCGCAATTAAAGATTTTTACACAAAGTAATTTAACACCATAAATTCAAAAAACCTCCGAACATTCGGAGGTTTTTTTATAGGCATGCAAATTGGCGAAGTTTTATGGAATCCGTGGCACGGCTGCAAAAAGATAAGCGAAGGCTGTAAAAACTGCTATGTTTACCGAATAGACCAAAGGGTGGGACGCAATCCCGAAGACGTGCAAAAAACGGAAAATTTTCTGCTTCCGCTAAAACGCACCCGAAACGGGGAATTTAAGATTCCGCCCCGCACGAAAGTATACGCCTGTTTAAGCTCCGATTTCTTTTTGGAAGCCGCAGATTTATGGCGCAAAGAAATTTGGCAGGCAATAAAAATCCGCAAAGACTTGGAGTTTTCTATTATAACCAAGCGCATTCACCGCTTTGAAGAGTGCGTCCCCGACGACTGGGGCGAAGGCTACGAAAACGTCCGCATAATTTCAACCTGCGAAAATCAGCGGCAGGCGGATTTCAGAATTCCGATTTTGCTAAACGCTCCAATTGCAAAAAGGGAAATAATATGCGAACCGCTGCTTGAAAACATAGATTTTAGAGAAAGCCTAAAAAGCGGGAAAATCCTCAATGTCACAGTCGGCGGAGAATCCGGAGAAAATGCGAGAATTTGCCGGCACGAATGGGTTGAAAACATAAGAAAGCAGTGCCTTGACGCAAAAGTTTCCTTCTATTTCAAACAGACGGGCTTCAAATACGAAAAAGACGGCAGGATTTTCACCATTGCCAGAAACAAACAGCTAATACAGGCGGCAAAAAGCGGGCTAAGCTTCCAATTCAAAAACGATTAAAGAGTTTCGACAAAACGCTTTTCGCGAATAAGCGTGATTTTCACTGGCACGGAATGGTCGATTTTTTGGGAAATTTTTTCGCTTAAAAGCGATATCATTTTCGCCGCCTCTATATCGTCAACCTTGTCCGGTTCCACAATCACCCTAAGCTCCCTGCCCGCCTGCAGAGCGTACGCGCTCAAAACCCCGTCAAATTCCATCGCGGTTTCCTCAAGGTTTTTCATTCTCGCAAAATAGCTGTCAACAGGGGTCATTCTCGCGCCTATGCGCGTTGAGGAAATCGTGTCGGCAATCTTTACAATAGCACCGTATATCCCTCCGTCGGGAATTTCGCCATGGTGCGTTTCAACGGCATTTGCGATAATTTCATCCTCCCCCAATCTGCGCAGAAAAGACGCGCCTTCAATGGCGTGCGAAAGCTCACCGTCGGAAGTTTTGCCTATGTCGTGGAGAAGAGCCGCCCTTTTTGCGATTATCGGGTCGCAATCGAGTTCGGAAGCGAGAATTCCCGCAATCAGCGCAGATTCAATACTGTGTTCAAGCGTATTTTGGTTTAGCGACAGATGAAAGCGCAGCGCGCCCAGCCGCTCCAAAATTTCCGGATGCAGCCCGATTATGTTGAGCTGCTTGGCGGCGTCCGAGCCGTAGTCCATGCATGATTTTTCGATTTTGGTTTTTGCCGCCGCCAATGCGGATTCTATCGTTGCGGGATTTATTCTGCCGTCGGCAACCAAAGATTCCAGCGCAGTCTTTGCGATTTCCCTTCTTGCGGGGTCGAAAGAGGAAATCATAACGGAATCCGGAGTTTCGTCTATAACCAAAGTCGTTCCGGAAGTCGCCTCAAAAGAGCGTATGTTGCGCCCCTCCTTCCCTATCAGCCTGCCCTTCATCGCTTCGTTGGGCAATTTTACAAGACAGGCGTTCACCTCCGAATTTACGGAAAGCGCGCTTCGCAAAATAGTGTCGAGTAAAATTCTCCGAGCTTCGCCTTCCAATTCCTTGCCCGATTTTTTGAAAAGCTCAAGCTTGTACCAAGCCAAATCTTCCTCGCACTTTCTTGAAATTTCGCGCTTCGCCTCGTCGTAAAGGCTTTCAATGTCCAAATCCGAAAGAGCGGCGAGCTTGCCGGCATATTCCTTTTCAAGTTTCTTGAATTTCTCCATCCTGCGGGCAAAAAGCGCCGCTTCGTCCGCAGCCTGGCGCGCCGACAGACGGGATTTTTCGATGCTGTAAGAGGCATCGCGAATTTTTGCTTCAAGCTCCTGATTGTTTTTCCGCGTTTCTTCGAGAAGCGCACGGTATTCGCTTTCAAGCGTCCTCGCGCGGTCCTTCATCTCTTCTTCAAGCTCCTTTTTGCGCTCTTCAAGCCTGTGCTTTTGCTCAGCGGAAACATTGTCGATTACCGATTTCATCTTGTGGCGCATAGACTGCGTCTTTACAAGCAATATCATGCATTCGGCGGCAAGCATCGCCGAAAGCAGTCCAAGCAAGATGGCGTTCGTATCGAAAATTTCGTAGTTCAAGGGCTTCCCTTTATTTTTTTACAATTCTACTTTAAGCCAAGAGCGGCGTTTGGCAAGTTTTTAAAGAAAAAAGTTCTCGACAATTTCGCATATTTTCATAGATAAAATCAAATTGCGTAAAAATTTTGCATAAGACGAAAAGAGGAGGAATTTTATTATGAAAAAATATATCGGCATAGCTCTTGTTCTATTGGCCGCCATTGCGGGAATTCAATCCTTTGCAGCCGAAAAGCCAAATGGCGCAAAAGAAACTGCAAAGAAAGGCAAAAGCGAGCTTAAAATAGACAAAGAAACTCTCAAAAAGAAAGTCCGCACAATGCCAAACGGGGATACTTTTGTAGGGTTTATACCTATCTCGAAAGACTTTTGCGTAAATTTTCCGCGCATGCTCGACTCTTATACGGCTTACCTTATGCCGTGGGTTGATTTAAAAGAAGTGGACGAAACCATTGAAAGCAGAATGGAGGGCGCAAATCCCGTCGACCATCCCCAGAATTTCTTGAAAACTGTAAACCAAGCGATGGCAAAATACGCCTGCCGCCTAAAAAAAATCCCGACTACCGAAGTGCTGATAAAACAGCGCATACAGGCGGGTCTTCCGCTCTACTGGTTCTGCTGGGAAGACGACAACATTTGGGGCTACATGAGCGCGAGAACCCTTGAAAGAAAATCCGCCAAGCCCGACGAATGGAAAAAGCTCGTCGCTCAAAAGCTTTACAGGCCGAATTTTTCGCAGCTAAAAATAAGAAGAAACTCATCTTTTTTGGTTTTGGGATACAACGCCCAAACAGGGGAAATCGCAATTTCCCCCGCAAACAACGACGCAAGCATTATCTGGATTACCGCACAGGAAATGAAGAGGCAGGACACAATGCTAATCGAGGCGTCATGGTAGAAATTTAAAGATTTTTGTTGAAGAAGCGCGCGTTTGCCCAATAATGACGATGTGCGCTTTTTTTATTTTAAGCACAATTTTTTATTATGAAAAAACCCAAAACTTACGCCGACCTCGCCGCCGAGCTGGAGCCTAAAAAAAAGACGCTCTATACCCACCCCATCGACCCTTCGCAAATGAAAAAGCTCGAAGAGTGGCTCAACTCGCACCTCTGGGCTCCATACAAAGTAAATTACGCCAAATTCGCCTACAAAAATCGGGACACAAACGTGGTGGCGTACAATTCGGGCAAGCTTGTGGTTCAAGGCAAGGGAACGGAAGATTTTGTAATGTTCGTCTTGGAGCCTGAAATTTTCCAAGCCGCGGAATTCGGATACGAAGAAGCCCATCACCCCGAATGGTACGAAGCGCATGCAGGCATTGACGAAAGCGGCAAGGGCGACCTCTTCGGGCCTTTGGTTTCGGCATGCGTCATAGCCGACGCCGAAGCCGTCCGAAAATGGCAGGAAGACGGCTTGAAGGAGTCGAAAAAAATTTCGAGCGACAAAGCGGCTCTCGCGATGGCAAAAAAAATTCGCGACACAAAAGGCGTCGCCGTAAAGGTTAGCTACGCGAATATGGAAAAATACAACGAACTTTACAAAAGGTTCGGAAATCTCAACAAGATGCTTGCATGGATGCACGCAAAGGCAATCGAAAACGCGCTTTTAGAACGCCAAGTGCCGTGGGGAATGCTCGACCAGTTCACAAAGCAGCCCCTCGTGCAAAAACAGCTTAAAGCCGATTCCGTCAAAAACTTTGAGCTTAAAATGCAGACAAAAGCGGAAGAAGATCCCGTTGTCGCCGCCGCCTCAATCATCGCGAGGGCGACCTACATATTCGCAATGCGCAAGCTTTCAAAGGAATTCGGCGAAGACCTCATGAAAGGCGCAAGCGCAAAAACAAAGGAGCAGGCAGTCGCAATCGTAAAAAAATTCGGCAAAGAAGCCCTCCCCAAATTTGCAAAAATGCACTTTAAAACCGCGCAAGAAGCCCTTAAAGAGGCGGAAAAATGATTGAAAGCCTCGCCGAATTCGACAAGCCTTACTTGCGCTCAAAACGCTTCATTGTCGGAGTGGACGAGGCGGGGCGTGGCGCGCTTGCCGGGGATGTCGTGGCGGCGGCGGTTTCAATAAGCGACAGTTTTTATTCCGACACTTCCCTTCTTAAATCGCTCGAAAAACTTAACGATTCCAAAAAGCTTGCGGAGGAAACAAGAAAAGAGATTTTCAAAAAGCTTTCGCATTTAAAGCAAAACGGCGTTTTGGATTTTGAGGCGGGAATTGCGACGGTCGAGGAAATCGAAAAATACAATATTTTGGGAGCGACAAAAATCGCAATGCGCCGCGCGATTGACGCCGTAAACGAACGCGGGAAGTTGTCGCTTGCAAACTCATCAATGCCCGCAACCCTCTTCGGCGAAGGCGGCTCCGATTTAAGCAGGGCGGAAGTCTTAATAGACGGAATAAAACTGAAAAATTTTCCGTACAGGCATTTTGCCATCGTAAAGGGGGACGCTTCAAGCCTTGCGATAGCCGCCGCCTCCATTGTCGCAAAAGTGACAAGAGACGAAATGATGGGAAAACTCGCGCTAAAATATCCGCGATACGGCTTTGAAATACACAAGGGATACGGAACGCCGCTCCACTTGCAAAACATTTTAATTTACGGCGCAAGCCAAGCTCACCGCCCAAGCTTTTTAAAAAAGCTAAGAGACGAAACTCCAAAGCCGAAACAGGCGGAACTGTTTTAGACTAACGCCTCCTTTTTCTTTTTCCCTTTTCGTTTTTTTGATTTAAGGAAGCCCTCTTGTTGCGTTCGCTTGCCGCAATCAAAATCGCGATTGCCCCGAAGCTTGCGCAGTACGCCAAAAATATGCAAAGCGAAAAATCTTTCAAATCGAACGAAGGCAAACTTATGGCGCAAATCAAATAGTTTATCTGGGCTATCAAACCGCAACAAAGAGTCGCAACCGCAACCGCCGTGCAAATCGGCGCGGTTTTAAGCGAAAACGGCGCAGTTGCCCTCCCCTTAAAAAATTTTGCAAAAACCGTTCCCGCAAGAACCGCAAAAACCAATACCACACCAAACAAAGTGTTTAGCACGAAAAACAAGTCGCCACTTGAAACCACCCCGTCCGCAACTCCTGAAGAATTTATGTGGCTTACAACCTTTTGCGGCATAAAGCCCGAAACATGCCTAAACCAAGCGTAAAAAACGAAAATTAAAAAAGCGCAAAAAAGACAGTAAAACACGTTCACACCATTTTCTTTTGAGAATGTCAAGCCGCCGACCTTTTGAGAAAGTTTAGTTTTGGGCTGTCCGCTTTGGAGAACATCAGAGTCAAAATCCGTCAAG
>JAGBWO010000112.1 GCA_017629765.1 Opitutales bacterium
ATCCATTTGGAGTTTAGCGCAAGGTGCAAAATAACGGCGCACAGCATTATGGCGCTTGCAATCAAATGCAAATCGCACCATTGGGGCTTTGAAAGCCCGAATGCGGTTTGCGGACCGAGCCCTTTTACAAACGAAAATTTCATCAAAACGCCGCTTCCAAGCAGAAAGCAAAAGCTGAAATAAAGCGTGAAGTCCGCAATTCTGCGCAATGTCGTTTTCATGCCTTATTAGACGAAAATTTCAGCGCGTTTGTTTCAAAATTTATTTTTGAGACAGTTTTTCGATTAGAGTTTTCGTATCGAAGTTCGGGATTTCAAGCAGTTTGTCTTTTGACGTTTCCCCTGAAACAAATGCGATTGACGATTTTGATACTCCGAGCGATTTTGAAAGGAATTTGATTAGCTCCGCATTTGCCTTGCCTTCTACGGGAGGCGCGGAAAGCTTGATTTTTACGGCATCGGCGTATTCGCCCGCAAGTTCGGTCTTGCGCGCGTTCGGGATAATTCTGAATTTAATGCGCCCCATTTATATTTCAACCGTCAAGCCGTCGTATGCTATTTGCGTATTTTCCGGGATTTTTTTCGACCATGTTTCGTAGTCGATATGCCATGTGGTATGGGTGAAATACGCGCGTTTGGCATTTAGAATTTTTGCGTATTCTATTGCCTCGAATATCGAAAGGTGCGTGGGGTGGGGCATTGGCCTTAATCCGTCCAAAACAACGGCGTCGGCGTTTGACGCAAGCTCGATTGCGCGCGGCGTAAGCTGCTTGCAGTCGTTGTAATAGGCGAGTCTTTTGCCTTCAAATTCAAAGACAAAACCGAGCGTTTTTACGGCTCCGTGCGGCAGCTCTTCCGCGTAAATTTTCAGCCCGTTTTCAAATTCGAGGCAATCGGGCATTTTTTTTACGCCAAAGCAGGGATAGCCGCGATGGGTGGGCCTGTCCAAAACTGCGTAAGGAAAGATGAGCCCTATGCGCTCGATGCCGTAATCGTTTGCGTAAACGGGTATCTTGTTGTTCGGCATTCTGTCGCAAAACCTTCGCAAGTCGTCCATTCCCAGAATGTGGTCGGCGTGCCCGTGCGTAAGCAAAAAGACGTCAATCCAGTCCACTTTGTTTTGCAGGCATTGCAGGCGGAATTCGGGGCCGGCGTCTATTTGAATGTGCATTCCTCCCGCTTCAAGATGCGCGGCGGAGCGCGTGCGCCAGTTTTTCGGGTTCGACAAATCCAATCCGGGATTGTCAAATCCAATCATAGGCACCCCCTGCGATGTCCCCGTTCCTAAAAAAGTTAATTTCATTACGTATTCAATGAAAAAGCGGAATCATCCGATGCCGCTTGAAGTTTTAAGTAAATATGAAGAGACTTGCTACTGTTTCGGCAATGCTATTTTATATTTCGGCGCGGGTTTTTTTATAAGCCCTGCGTAATCCAAGTGCTGTCCGTTTCTTTCAATGTGCAGGTCTCCGATTTTTCCCGGAAGAGGCTGGATAATCAAGGCTTCGCTAACTTTGAAAGTTTTTACGTCGCCTGCGCGCACTTCGCCCTTATGGTATGTATAGTTCGGGTTTGATTCGGGAGTTAGCTTGTATGAAGTGTCTGTAAGGGCCTTTATGGTGATTACGCATTCCGGAATTTCCAAGCCCTGCGCCACCGTCGGCGTTTCGGCATCGGAAGAGAATTTAGATACGACTGCGACAATCAGAATTATCGCGGCTATAACGCAGGCGACGATAGCCCCGATTTTCAGATATTTTGACTTGTCGTCTGCGGAAATTCCGTCTGGAGACAAATCGGAATTCGGCTCTTCGTCGTATCTGTTTTCCGGAGAATTGGATGCGCTCTCTTCGTCAAGCTCGCCTAAAAATTGTTTTTTCGCGGTTTGGGCGCGCTGTGATTCCTTGTCGGAATGCCTGCCGCCCGTCGAGGCGTAGTAGTCCGCCATGATTGCTTTTGCGTCAAGCCCGAGGTACGCCGCGTACAGCCTCAAAAATCCCCTTTTGTAAATTTCAGGCAAATCAAAATTGAAGTCTCCTTCTTCCATTTTTGCGAGGAAATCCGTTCTGATTTTAGTGGCGTCGGAAACATCGCGCAATTCTACGCCTTTGTTTGCGCGCGCCTGTTTTAAAGTTTCACCCAAGTTCTTCATTATGGCTTCAATTTAAAATCAAGCCGTTTGCATTTGCAACTACTTTCTAAAAAAATTGGCGATTTTTTGAGAATAAAATTTACACGCGGTTTAATTTAGTTAATATCAGTGCTCGTTTTATTTTTAAGGAAATTTGCCCTCGCGCGGGCTTCGCAATTATGAGGATTGTCGACAGATATGTTTTTGTGGAATGGTTGAAGGTTTTTGCCGCAACTGTGGGCGTGACTTTGGGCATTTTGATATTAAACGACATGTATAACGAGCTTGATGACCTTTTGGGTTTCAAGGCTTCCACCGGCAGAATTTGCTATTACTATTGGCTGCTCATCCCTTCTTTCATTCCTGTCGTGCTGCCGATAAGCCTGCTGATATCGGTGGTGTTTATTTTGGGGAACTTCCACAAAAACAATGAAATCGTGGCAATGAGGGCGGCAGGCATGAACGTTTGGCAGATTACCCGCTCGCTGTGGCTTGCGGGGGCGCTTCTTGCAGGTTTCTTGTTTTGGATAAACGCTTCGGTTGTTCCTACTTCAAAGGAAAACGCCGCGACTCTCTATAATAATCTGAAATTTGAAAGCGAGCGCAAAAACCTTCAGGAAGACAAGCTGATAGGCAAAATATCCCTTCTTTGCTTTAAAAACAGGGCGGACGGAAGGCTTTGGTTTATCAACAAGTTTTCACAGGCGTCGAAGAAGGCTTACGGAGTGGAAATCCATTTGACTGACGAAAAAGGCAGGGAAACTTCCAAAATCCTCGCAAAGGAAGGCGTATTTGACGACCTTGATATGTGCTGGTTTTTTATGAACGGCCAGCAGATTTTTTTCGACCCCGAAACGTCAAGCCCGATAAGGGCCGATGTTTTCGACAAGAAGTATTATCGCGATTTCAAGGAAAATCCGCAAATCATGAAGCTTAGCATGAGCCGCCCCAAAGACTTGTCTCTTTTTGAGCTGCAAAAGCTGATAGCGGCGGCGGGCGACGAAAAAAGCGAGCATATGCGCCCTTATGCCGAGCAGCTTATGAGCCTTTGGGTAAGCCCGTTTGCATGCATAATCGTAATAGCAATTGCAATCCCGTTTTCGATTTCGGGGGTTCGCACAAATCCCATGGTCGGGGTGTCTAAAACTGCGGGCTTGTTTTTCACATACTATATTTTGGACAGTCTCTTTACCGCAATGGGGTCGAGCGGGTTAATCCCGATTTTTCTTGCGGCGGTTGTTCCAAACCTGCTTATGCTGGTTTTTGCTTTAACATTGTATAGAAAGGCATTGTAAATTTTATGAAAAAACTTGACGTTTTGGTTATCGGAAGCGGCGGCAGAGAGCACGCCATTGTAAAAGCCGTGAAAAAATCCCCCTTGTGCGGCAGGTTGGTTTGCGCTCCCGCAAACGGGGGTATTGAATTGGACTGCGAAGCAGCCGCGATAAAGGCTGACGATATTCCCGGCATCGTCGAATTTGCCCGCAACGGAAAATTCGACCTTGTGATATGCGGACCTGAAATTCCCCTTTCAATGGGGCTTGCCGATGCTCTTCGCGCGGAGGGAATAGCAGTTTACGGCCCCAACAAAGACGGGGCGACATTGGAGGCGAGCAAGGCTTTTTCAAAAGACTTTCTTAAAAAGTATTCAATCCCGACTGCCATTGGCGAGAACTTTACGGATTTCAACTTGGCGAAAAAATTCATCGAGGAGGCTCCGTTTGACGTTGTAATCAAGGCGAGCGGCTTGGCGGCGGGCAAAGGCGTGGTAATTCCCTCTTCGAAGTCCGAAGCCGTGGAAGCGGCGCGAGAAATGCTTGAAGGCGGCGTCTTCGGCGAAAGCGGCAGGGAGATTGTCGTTGAAGAAAAAATGGAAGGCGAAGAGGCGAGCATTATGCTTATGGTTTGCGGCACAGACTACATTATGCTGCCTCCGAGCCAGGACCACAAGCGCGTGGGCGAAGGCGACACGGGCTTGAATACGGGCGGAATGGGAGCGTACGCCCCCGCGGCCGTCGCAACCGAAGAAGTTTTGGAAAAGGTTCGCAAGGACATTGTTTCGCCGACTTTGGAAGGGCTGAAAAAAGAGGGCATAGACTATCGCGGAACTTTGTATGTCGGCATCATGATTACTGCGCAAGGTCCGAAAGTCGTGGAATTTAACGTGCGTTTCGGCGACCCTGAATGCCAGGTTTTGCTGCCGCTTTTAAAAACCGACGCACTCGAACTTATGAATGCCATAGCAAACGGTTCTTTGGATTCTTCAAAGGTTGAAATCAAGGACGAATTTGCTGTTGTAGTGGTGGTTTGCGCGAAAGGCTATCCCGATTCCTATAAAAAGGGCGATATTATTTCACTTCCCAAGACGGAAACTGACGGCGCGTATGTAATTCATAGCGGCACGAAGCGCGGGGCGGACGGCGAAATCTTGACGAACGGAGGCAGGGTTTTGGGCATGACTGCGACGGGCAAAACATTGCGCGAGGCTTTGGATAAGGCATACAAACTTTGCGGCGAAACTTCGTTTGACGGCGCATTTTACCGCCGCGACATTGCGCATCGCCAGCTGAAGCGGGACTTGCAGTAAAATGAAAAGGGACAGCGTAGTATTTCTTTGCACGGGCAACATATGCCGCTCTCCGATGGGCGAGGGGCTTTTGAAGCACGCGATAGCGGCTTTGCCCGATTCAAGTCCGCTCAAATCTTTGCGCGTGCTTTCCGCCGGAACTTTCGGAGAGGACGGAATGAGGGCGAGCGTAAATTCGATTATAGCCCTTGACAAGGTCGGGGTTGACATTTCAAGGCATGTCGCCCAGTCCATAACCCAGGAAATGCTTGACGGCTGCTTTGCGCTCGTTGCAATGACGCAGTCTCATTTGGACACTGTGGGGCGTTATTTTAAAACAATGCCGCCGCATGCCTTCACTTTGCTTTCGCTCATTCCGAACGCGAAGCATACGGATATTTTAGACCCTTACGGATACGGCATAAACACTTATATTGACGTTCGCGACGAAATTATTTCGGCTATGCCGTATCTTGTTAAATTTTTGGAAAAGGAATACAAATGAAAATTGCTTTAGCCGCCGACCATGGCGGATTCCAGTTAAAAAATTCGGTATTGAAATTCCTGCAAGACGCGGGTTTTGAAACTGTCGATTTCGGCACGAATTCCTGCGATTCAGTCGATTATCCCGACTATGCAAAATTGGTCGGAAACGCTGTTGCAAGCGGCGAATGCGATTTCGGGGTATTGGTTTGCACTACCGGCATAGGAATTTCAATATCCGCAAATAAAATAAAGGGCGTGCGCGCGGCTCTTTGCCATAATTGCGACGGGGCAAAATTTTCAAGGCTCCACAATAACGCGAACGTGGTTTGCATGGGCGCAAAGTACGTCGGCAGGAAACTCGCAAACGAAATGGTTAAGACTTTTTTGGAAACCGAATTTGAAGGCGGAAGGCACGCGCGCAGAGTCGGCAAAATGGAAGCCTAACTGAAAAATGCAGATATCTCAGCCGCAGTGATTTCCTTGCAGGTGCGCTTGCCGTCGGGAGAAAACATGGGGCTTTTTGAGGCGAACAGGTCGTCCAAAACCGCGTTTGCGGCGTACTCGCTTTCGGCGATTTTTATTCCGCGCGACATCTTTACGGCGAGGTTTGCAAAAGTTTGTTCCGACAAATTTTTTCTGCCTATTTCAAAGCCCTCTTCCCTCGCAAGCTCCACGAAATCTTTGATGAAGTTTTCAACGTCTCCGAATTCGAGCCAAAGCGGAATTGCGCTGACCCTGTAAAATCTTTCGCCGAATTCCTCTATTTCAAATCCGCACACTTCAAATCCGCGCTTGTTGCGCTTGAAAACTTCGTCGTCGGTTCTGTCAAATTCAATGTTTACAGGGATTAGAAGCGTTTGGGCTTTCGGCTTTTCGCCGGCAAAGTTGCGCACGATTTTTTCGTAGTTTATGCGCTTCAAGGCTGATTGAATGGATAAAATTATCAGGGAATTTGACTGCGTTTCAAAGAGGGCGTATTTTCTTGAAAGGTGTTTTAAATATTTCCAGCCGAGTGTTGAGCTTGGTCGCAAATCCTCCGCTTTTCCGCCTTTTGACGCAGTGGGCTTGGGGGGTTCTGCCTCGAAAATTTTGGAGGCGGGAATTTTTGCCTTGCGGAATTCAGCCGCCGCTTTTTCCGCCGCGATTTTTACTGGGTCAAACTTAGGCTTTGCGTCGGGTTTTAGTGCGGAAAACGGCGCAGTGAAGGTATTGTTATTTTGTGAAAAATCAATTATTTTGCGCAGTTTTTCTGATTCTTCGGCGCGTGATTGCGCTGCGGGATTGAATGTTTGCGTTTCAAGTTTCGGAATTTCCACCGTCGGCGTTATCGAATAATTTTCGAGAGTCTCAACCAAGGCCGCGAGAATTGCCGAGCGCATTGCAAATTCGTTTTTCAGCCGCACTTCGCGTTTGGCGGGGTGGACGTTTACGTCAACAAAGCGCGGGTCGATTTCAATAAAAAGAAACGCCGCCGGATATTTGCCCTGCGGCATTGCGCTTTTGTAGGCGTCTTTCAATGCCGAGAAAACCGCGCGGCATTCGACGGGCCTTCCGTTTATGAATGCGTAGATGTTTTTTGACGTGGTCCAGCTCTCGGCTGGTTTTGAAACCGCGCCCGACACCGATATTCCGAAGCCCGAGTAGGGGGCAAGGGGAATCAGCTTTTCGGAAATTTCCTCTCCGAAAATATTTTTTACCCTCTCTGTCAGGTCGGCGGTTTTTTTTGAGGAAAAAATCAGCTTCGAGTTTTCGCGCAGGCTGAAAGAAATATCGTGTTTTGCGAGGGCGTAAAGCTTGCACATCTTTATGAGATGCCCCGC